>CANBUF010000235.1 GCA_947372575.1 Alcaligenaceae bacterium
GTAAAACCGGTCTGCCTCCCAGGGAATCGGCGCGATAAAGGTCATCGCCAGCCAATACTTGAATTGCGGATAAAGACCTTTGACACGAATGCGCAAGGTTTGAGCATCGACGGCTTCGACACCCGCAAAACCAGCATCGCGTAAATCCAGCCAGGGAAAATCACGTGTACCAGGGGGCAAATCCTTTCTCAAGGCGGCATCCATTTCGCGTAAGCGGTTGCCATAAGCCTGCATTCCGACGATATGCTCAGCCAGGGTCGAAAAAATCGGCGAGGCCACGCGGGGACTAGCTAGTCTGCGAATCGCATACACATAGTCATGGGCGGTGAGTGGGCGCGTTCCGGTTTGAGGAAAATCCGAAATCACAAACTTGTTCTTCAAGACCTCGGGGCTGATCGGCCAATAAGTGAAGCGCCCATTCTGCTCGCGTGCGAACACCGGATGCGGTTGAAACAGGATGTTCGACTTGATCGGAATGTCATAGACACTTTCTGCAATGTCTGCCGGATCGGCGTCGACCGGTAACAACTCACCTTGCGCGTCGTAATACTCAGGTTCCACAACACGAGTGGCTGTACGTGGAATCAGTTCGTAGGGACGCTTAAGGTAATGATAGCCATACAAAGGCTCATAGATATTGTAGGTATAGGGCGTTTCGTCAGTCGAATATGAGCGTGCCGGGTCCAGGAACTTGGGCGAGCGCTGGGCAAAAGCAGTGAACAAGACATTGTTCTTTTCGGCGCCATGGGGATAGGGGCTGTTAATGGGCGACTCAATGCCCTCAGGTCCGCAGCCCGCCAGGAGAGCGCCGCTTAACAACAATAAAACTGCCCGAGAAATTATTCGCATTGGTGTTTTTGCCAGCACTGATAGCGCCAGACCCATGGTTTAACAGGATTGGGCTCAGCCCAAAGGCCCGCACGAGCGGCCTGCGCTTGTTTTTCAAGTGTGGGCAGACTTCTGTCACGCAGATACTTACCACCACCCTGCTGATTCGCCCATGCCATTCCACCCTGGACTTGCAGGCGATTCGCTGTGGTGCCGTCAACCGGGACATCGCATACGTCACGACCGTACTGATCTTTTTCAAAACAGAGCAGAGTCAGGGTCTTACCCGCCACGTGCTCAGCGAGGAATTTACGCGAGGCCTCGCCAAAGGGCTGGCCGGGACGTGCGCTACCGTGTCCGGTTTCAGGTGCATCGATACTCGCCAGTCGAATACGATGTGTCTCGCGCTCAACCAGAATGTTGATCGTATCGCCGTCCGAAACCTGCACGACGCGACCGGTCAGTGTGTAAGGGGTTGTTGCGCTTGGGTTCGCGGCTTGCGCAGTAGATCCCGTAACCACGAAGCTTGTCAGCAGCGACAAGGCCATCATTGCAGTCAAAGTGCGATTTCTCAAGCGATTCTGCATGTCACCCATTGATTGAATAAATTGAATAAAAACAATAATCTACAGCACTACAACCATTTAGCCTGCTTGAATCGATAATATAAATAACTGCATACCGTCCCCATCAATCCTACAGCGATTAAAAAGCCATATTTCCATTTGAGTTCAGGAATGTTCTCAAAGTTCATTCCATATATTCCGGCAATTGCCGTCGGCACCGCCAGAATGGCTGCCCAGGCAGCCAGTCGACGGGTCGTATCCGTTTGTCGGGACTGCTCGATGAGCATACCTGCCTCAAAGGCAAAAG
Organism: Alcaligenaceae bacterium; assembly: GCA_947372575.1. Next base: position 1,702 of record CANBUF010000235.1, read on the forward strand.
CCAGCCCATCGCCCAGAGTGTCCAGCAAGCGGTCAACGCGACTCACGCGATCTGCCAAATCACCAAAATGCGACTGGATAGAGGGGCGGATCGGCATCATGGCCATATGCGACAGACGCCTGCATACATCACCCAGCGGGGCAATAGTGACGTGCATACGCTGAAAATCACGACGCATCTGATAAAGCCTCCTGATCCGAAGGCCTTCATACCCTCTCAGAATCAAGGCCTGCTCCATTGCGTCTACGGATGTTTTGAACAAATCGTAGGCAATGTTGTAACGGTCAATCAGCAAGTCAAGCAGCTCAGCTGCGATGTAGTCACTGCCACGCGCCAGACGATCCGGCTTATTTTCAAGTCGTCGGCGTAACTCCGTATGGGGCGCCATGGCACCTCGGCGAATCGTCAGCAAAAAGTTATGACCGATCAGCATCTGTGTCTCACCAAAAACGGGTAAACCATCTGCAGCGCGTATCTCAAGCGTCATGGCAACGACCAGCACGACGGTGTCATAGTCCATGACTTTTGGGAGCTTGTGATGTGCCTGGAGATCCTCCAGAACATGAGACTCAATTCCTAGCTGCAGACAGACCTCCTTGATGAGAGAGTCCTCAGGATCCTTGAGGCCAATCCACAGCAAGGTCGCAGGATCCCGCACGGTGTGCGTAATGTCCTCAATGGGCACGGTACGAGCATCCTTGCCATTGCGGTAGGCTTTGGATGCCACGATTTCCGACTGCGGGGCCAATTTATCCGGGATTGTGACCAAAAGTTCCTCCAAAGTTAGTCCATCTGACCGCTAGGCTCTCGCTCAAGTGCTGCCAACATGATTTAATGCCAGTTGGTGCAATATAGGTGATTTCACCTATATCGTTCAGCTCACACATCTCATTACCAAACAAAGTTTAACCATGCAGATTGTTTTCCTCGATAGCGACACCATTCCCAAACCACTGCCAAAGCCCAGCTGGGCCGGCGCGTGGCTCAACCGTCCAGCGACCGAGCCTGATCCCGAAGCAGTGGTGCGCGCACTGAGTCAGGCAGACATCTGCATTACCAACAAGGTCAAATTGACCGCCTCGATCCTGCAACAACTCCCTCGACTGAAATTTGTCTGCGTCGCCGCGACCGGCTACGACTGCGTCGATTTGCAAGCATGCCGGGAACACGGAATCGTGGTCTCGAACGTCCCCGGCTATTCAAAACAAAGTGTCGCCGAAGGCGTCATTGGATTGATCTTCTCGCTACGCCGTGCCCTGCCCTATTATCAGACCAAGGCACGCGAACTATGGCCTGAATCTCCGCATTTTTGCGTGCATGGTACGCCTTTGCTTAATATCCGTGGCGCGACACTGGGCATTTTTGGTCGCGGGGCGATCGGCAACGAAGTCGCCATGCTGGCCCAAGCACTCGGCATGAATGTGCTGTTCGGAGAACATCGCAATCGGCCAGAGGTCAGGCCAGGCTATGTCCGTTTCGAAACGCTCCTGGCGCAAAGCGACGTGATCACGCTGCATTGCCCGCTGACCGAGGCCACGCGCGGCATGATCGGCCAGGCTGAGATCGCGCATATGAAACCAGGATCCATGCTGATCAATACTGCACGTGGCCCGTTGATCAACGAACAGGCCGTGCTTGATGGACTGATCAGTGGACATCTCGGAGGTGCCGCACTGGATGTGCTGGCCGTTGAACCCCCAACGCAAGGCGGCCCACTGCTGGAATGTGCGCACCCTAACCTCATCATTACTCCGCATATCACCTGGGCGAGCGAAGATGGTGTACGCAGACTGATGCAAGGCATCGAGACAAACCTCGAAGCGTTTCACCAAGGCACCCCAATCAACGTGGTGAGTTAAGTCCCGATGCCCTCAAAGACCACACAGGCTGCATCGCTTAACTGGATCTATACCAAACTTGTTTTCTGTTCCCTGTTCTGGGGGGGGACTTTTATTGCCGGCAGAATGACCGCAGGCAGCATGCCGCACATGACAATCGCCTTTGGCCGTTTTTTTGTGGCAACGATCATTTTGCTGATCGTGGCCCACCGGCTTGAGGGTGGCTTGCCCAGGCTCACGCGCCAGCAGTTCTTTTCAACACTCGCGCTCGGCTTAACCGGTATCAGCATCTACAACATTTTTTTTCTTGCTGCGCTCGAACGCATGCCAGCGGGCAAGACGGCACTGCTTGTGGCCATGAGTCCCATCCTGACTGGAATTTCGGTCTCTATTATCCTCAAGGAACGTCTGGGCATTTATCGCTGGATAGGACTGATTCTTGCCTTTATCGGAGTCATCACTATCGTCACAAAAGGCGATGTGATCCATGAAACCAGTAGCGTCATCCACGCCTTTGGGTGGGGAGAGTTTTTCATGATGACAGCGGTGGTGAGCTGGGTAGCCTATACCTTGATTAGTCGCTTTGCATTGAGGGGCTTGTCTCCGATTGCAGCCACCACCTACTCATCGCTCTTTGGTGCAGCGGTGCTGGGTGTTGGTGCGACCTTTGAATTTCCTCAGATCACCACTGAGATGGTGACCTGGAAAAATACGGGTGCGGTTTTATATCTGGGCAGTTTTGGCTCGGCACTCGCATTTATCT
>CANBUF010000236.1 GCA_947372575.1 Alcaligenaceae bacterium
CCTTAAGCGGAATGAATACCGTTCCTGCATTGCTCTTGACCCCGCCGCCGATAATATCGTTACCAGCAATGACAAACACCCGATCGACCGCTGGATCCTTAACAACCGTCTCCTGAAAAGCCTCGCCGGTAGCCTGAGTGCGTTGCAAACTTGCTCCGTCCGGCAGAATCAGTGCGCTGATCAGATACCCCTGATCTTCAGCAGGCACAAAGCCGCCTGGGACCATTTTGAACATCACCACGCAGCCCACAATCACCGCGGCAAACACAGAGGTGCCGATCACGCGATGATGTAAGGTTTTGTCAACAATACGACCATAACGCTCGGTCAGCGAAGCAAAGGCGCGATTAAACCCTCTGAAGGCTTTAGGCTCATGATGAGTGGGCTTGAGCAAGACGGCGCACAGCGCAGGCGTGAGCGTCAGCGCCACCACACCAGATAGAGAAACAGCCAAAGCGACCGTCACCGCAAACTGCTGATAGAGCTTACCCGCAATACCGCCAAGAAATGCAACAGGCACGAATACGGCGGCAAGCACCAGAACGATGGCGACCACAGCACCCGAGACTTCGCGCATCGCCTCATAGGCAGCTTCTTTGGGCGGGAGTTTGCGCTCTGCCATCAGGCGCTCAACGTTTTCGAGCACAACGATGGCATCGTCGACCACAATACCAATCGCCAGCACCATCGCAAACAGGGTCAGCGTATTGATTGAAAATCCAAACAGCCAAAGGCCTGCGAAAGTACCCACTAAAGAAACCGGCACGGCGATCAAAGGAATCAGCGTCGCGCGCCAGTTCTGCAAAAACAGAAAGACCACGAGACCCACCAGGACCATCGCTTCGGCCAGGGTCATCACCACCTCAGCGATCGATGCATCCACAAATTTGGTCGTATCAAACGGGATGACATAATCCATGCCAGGCGGAAACTTCTTCTTAATCTCTTCCATCGTTTTGCGAACGGTCTTGGCAACATCGAGTGCATTGGCACCCGACTGCAAGAAAATCGCTACGATGGCAACCGGTTTACCAACCAAAGTCGTATTAGCATCGTAGTTCGCGGCGTCCAGTTCAACCCGGGCAATATCCTTCAGACGCAGGACACCGCTGGGACCATTTGAACGGATGACAATGTCACCGAACTGCTCAGGTGTCTGCAAACGACCTTTGGCCGTCACGGTATAAACCAGTTGCTGCCCCTGGGGGGCCGGCTCCTGACCAATCTTTCCTGCGACGTTCTGTTTATTTTGAGCAGCTACCGCATTGGCAACATCCGTCGCGGTCACGCCAAGCTGCGCCATTTGATCCGGCTGCAACCAGATACGCATCGAATAATCTTTAGCGCCAAAAATTTGCGCGTCACCGACCCCTGGCAAGCGCTTGAGCTCGTCCAATACGTTAATCAAGGCGTAGTTTGACAAATATAATGCCGAAAACTCACCCGTCGGCGCAGTGATTGCCGTGACCAGCAAAATATCATTTGAGCGTTTTTGTGCGGTCACGCCATACTGACGAACAATGTCAGGGAGTCGTGGCTCCGCGACCTTGACACGGTTGTTCACGTTTACGGTCGCGATATCGACGTTGGTCCCGACCTCAAAGGTCGCAGTGATGGTCAGCTGACCATTAGAAGCCGCGGTCGAATTGAAATACAGCAGATTCTCTACACCAGCTAATTGCTCCTCGATCGGACCGGCAACTGTGCGAGTCAAGGTCTCGGTGGAGGCTCCAGGGTAGTTGGCCGAAATAATCACTGTCGGCGGAGCAATCTCTGGATACTGTGCAATTGGCAAGCCACGCACAGCCATCAGACCTGCGATCACGATGGTGATAGAAATCACCGACGAAAAAATCGGTCGGCTAATAAAGAAGCTGGATAAACTCATCGAGCGTCCTTAGTCTCAGTTTTTTTCTCGGCATTCATTTCTGTTGTCGCAGCCACGGGATCCAGAGGCACGACCGTTGGTGAGACCTGCGCCCCTGGTCGAATCTTGATGATATTGTCTACAACCACACGTGCACCAGGTTTCAGCCCTGACAACACGACCCAGTTCTTTCCTACCCAGCTACCCATTTTTAATGGTGTCGGGACAACCTTGTTGTCCGCGTCCAATGTCCACACCATAAAGCCGCGCTCAGACTGAATCACGGCCGACTGTGGAACCAGGAATACATTATCTTGTTTGCCCGTTGTAATGCGGACCTTGAGGAACTGGCCTGGGAGAATCTGATTATCAGGGTTGGCAAACTCCGCACGCAATTGCTGAGTACCAAGCTTGGGGTCGATAAACGTAGACAGGAAATTCAGCTTACCCTTCTGGTCGAACAATTTGCCATCGGGCAAAAATACTTCGACCACCGTTGGCTGGGCAGGATCCAGACGACCGCCTGGCAGCTGTGACGTATCACTGCTTGAAAGACCAAAGCGCACCCAGATTGGATTGACCTGATAGATCGAGGTGAGCAGGCTGCCATCGCTGGCAGTCGTGATCAAATTGCCCTCTGAGCGCTGGGCACGACCACTGACCCCGGTCACAGGTGCAGTCACGGTGGACCACTTTAAGTTCAGCTTGGCTGTCTTGAGATTGGCTTGCGCCACCTCGTTAGCAGAGACAGCATCGTCGAATTCCTTACGGCTCACTGCTTGCTGTCCAAACAGCAGTTTCAGACGATCGGCTTCGCGTGCGGTTTGTTTGGCTCGGGCCTGGGACTCTTCGAGGGCATTCTTATAAGGTTCGGGATCAATCTGGAATAGCGGCTGCCCTTCTTTCACACGGGCGCCTTCTTCGTACAGACGCTTGACCAAAATTCCAGCCACACGGGCACGGACCTCTGTTTCTTTTGCGCCCTCGGCCTGGGCCGTGGCTTCGATGATGTTCGGCAGACTGGTGGCAGCAGCCTCAATGACCGAGACAGGTAAGCCCTGGGGCTTTGGCGCAGCATTCTGAGCGATTACCGGCGACAAGCAAAGGAGACTGATGAGGGAAGTGATCGCGAATCGGGAATAAAACAGAGTGTGTTTCACAGCAGGCGAGCGATTCGCCTGCATGGCATTGCTTGCAACTTCAAACATCTGGATCTTCCTAATGAGACCAATCAACTTTGCAAGTTTAAAGGGTAAACCCAGGGATGTCAGGTTTAACCTTAGCGCAACAGGCTCTTGCTAGCAAAATCCAGATTTTTGTGAGCAAATATTCCTTAAAGGTTCCTGCAAATCTCTGCAGTCACCTCGGTGCAAGAGGCCAGACCACCCAAATCGCGGGGGATGGCACGACCTTGAGAAAGCGTCTTTTCGACCGACATTTCAATGCGCTGTGCAGCATCCAGCAAACCCTGATCAGCATGCCGGTCCGCTAGCCATCTCAGCATAAAGGCGCCAGACAAAATTGTTGCGAGCGGGCTGGCAACATTCAACCCCGTGATGTCAGGTGCCGAACCGTGCGCCCCCTGAAACAAGCCATGATGGTCTCCCAGCTCGCCCGAAGGTGCGATTCCCATGCCGCCTACTGTTGCAGCACCCAGGTCTGAAATGATGTCACCAAACATGTTTTCGGCCACAATCACATCATAAAAATCAGGTCGTTTAACCAGATGCACAGTGATGGCGTCTGCATAGGCATAGTCAATTTCAACATCCCGATACTGCGTTGAGACCTCTTCGCAAATCGCCCTGAAAAAAGCATAACTGCGCAAAATATTCGCCTTGTCGCAGACCGTCACACGGTGCTTTCTGTCCACAGGCGCACCGTGTCGCTTACGCGAGAGCTCAAAGGCGAACTTTGCCACGCGCTCGACGCCTTTGCGCGTCATGACAAGGGTATCTGTGGCAACTTCGCCCCGCAGCAATACGCCAGCGCCGCGGCTAGCATACAGGCCTTCGGTATTTTCGCGAACGATGATGTAGTCGATCTCCCCTGACTGACGGTTTTTAAGAGGAGAAAAGTTACCCTGATACAGGCGGATTGGTCGAACATTGGCATACAAATCGAGTTTGAAGCGTAATTGAAGATGCAAGTCATTGCCGACCTCGGTGCCATCTGGATAGGTCACATCCGGTAGGCCCGCCGCACCATGCAGGATGGCATGAGACTGCTTGCAAGCCTGAAAGGTCTCATCTGGCAAGACCGCTCCAGACTGGACGTAATGCGCTGCGCCTCCAGGGTAATGATTGAAAGCCAGTGTTTGCGTTCCACACGCCTCCTGCAGCACCTTGACAGCAGCCTGGCACACTTCTGGCCCAATTCCATCGCCTTCGATGGTTG
>CANBUF010000237.1 GCA_947372575.1 Alcaligenaceae bacterium
GGACGCTTGGTCTGCATGCCTCTGATCCATGCCAGGCAAGATAATGGCACGGCAAACCGGTACGTTAATTGGGCATGCGCCTCTTTAAACAGTGCAGGCAATGCAAAAGCGAACACAAAGGCACCAGCCCCTGCCGCAACAATCGAAAATCCTAATTTTCTGAGTGCGTAATAGGCTACCCAAAAATTCAGGAGATTGCCAATGACAAACCAGCCTATAAACGCACCCTCACGCTCAAGCCCTGCAAACCTGCATAAGATATATACCCAGCCAGAACCAAAATGGTTATCACTGAATGCCAGTACATTTTCAAAGGGATAGAAAAATGTCGGGCTCCACAATTTGGGCGTGATACCGCGTACCCACTGATATAAGTGCTCAAGAATGACACTGTTAAAGCGGGCATCAAACAAGTCACCAGGAATCGCCTGGAACCAGTCCGTTGTTTGCATTACATAACCAAAAAAACCAATACAAAAGATCAACCCAAGTAAGCTAAATTGGCCCAGGGATCCCGGTTCGTTTTTGTTGAGTCGAGCCATGCACGCACCACTCACCAGGTTAAGACATCCATTGACGATCGAATACAACGTGTTTGAGCTGTTCGGCGCTTTGTGCCCAGGTAAGCCAGGGCATACTTGAAACATCTGGTGTCTGACCCGCGCGATGCTGCACCAGCCATGTCGAGATAACCTGAGCCAACGCGAGATGATCGCCCGAAAAATAGACGGCACAATCACCTGCGACTTCTTTAAACACGGGCAGGTCGCGAGCAATGACAGGCTTATTATGCTGAGCTGCTTCAATCAGCGGCAAACCAAAACCCTCGCCGACACTTGCGGTCACTAAACACGTTGCGGCGTCGTAGACTTTAGCCAGGTACTCATCACTGACGCCAGTCAACCAGAACAGACGCACGCCAAGTTCAGGATGGTGTTGTAAAGCAGTGACCAGCTCGTCCACCAGCCATCCTTGTTTACCGACAAGAACCAGATTGACATCCTGCCCTTGCGCCCATAAGGCGTCAAAGGCAGCCAGGGTGACATGATGGGCTTTGCGAGGCTCTATTGTGCCGACAGACAAAAATGTCGGCCGCAATGCAAGCTTTGCAAGTACCGCCAGACCGTCATCTGGCAGACCGATCGACGGCATGCTGTTATCAATGTCCGCCCCTAAATGAAACCATCCAATATGATATGGACGCATGGGGGGGGTAAGAACATTCGCTTTGCGCCACTCAACAAGCTCATGGGCGACTGCCTGCGAAATACAAATGGCACCATCAAATCTTGCAAGGGTGTGTAGCCAATCCGCATGCGCACTGCCGAGGCTTGAGGGCCAAAAGTGTGGGAACTGAATCGGCAACAAATCATACACAACGAAATACACAGCAAGCCCCCGAGCACGCAACGCGCTCAGATAAGGGGACTGATAGCGTGTGACTTGATGCTGGAGATCAAGTCCTAAAAATATATCGCCGGGGACAGACTCAATCATCTCATCTGTCAGGCTGAATTGCTCGCCCCCCACAGCACCCATGAACTTGGCCATGAAGCGATTCGCATGGCGATAGCCCAGCTCAGTGGTTGTCGCGTAGACGGGCTCGACGGTGTAATGCTCAGGTGGATGTTTAATCAATTGAAATAATATGCTGCGCGTAACGCGCTGCACACCTGTGGCTGCATCGTGACGTGCCAGTTCAGAAATATCGACAAATAATTTTTTGCTGCCAGCACGTGGTTGATTGAGCGCAATCATCGAGGCACAACGCATCAACGCATCGTCACTCATTGAGGGCTTGAGTTGACTGATCGCCTGGATCAGCACAGCCGTACCACCTGGCAATGGTTCTGTTGCCTGCTGAGGCTGTAACCGTGCAAGCGCAGCAAGCGCTCTCGTCCCACAGGCATCCCATGAGTATTGATTCAGATGGGCTTTACCGTGCGAGATCAAGGTCTGCCTGAAGGTCTCGTCTGTCAGGACGCGTGTCAACTTTGCCAGCATGTCTTGTTCGTCTGTTGGATCAAACAATGCCTCAGCAATACCAACAACTTCGGGCAAGCTACTCGTATTGGATGCGATCACGGGCGCACCACATGACATCGCCTCAAGCACAGGCAAACCAAAGCCCTCATGCAGTGACGGAAAGAAATACGCGTGACAAAGATTATATAAATGGCAGAGATCGGTATCTGATATGGCACCAGTCAACACAAAATTCGAGGCCGAGATGCCACACGTCTTTGCATGATGACGCAAGGATTGCATATTGGCTTCTGGAATTTTGCCGGCAATCACGAGCTGAAATTGGCGCGATACATCCTGAGGTAATTTGCTATAGACCCGAATCAGGCGGTCGAGATTTTTACGGGCATCTGCACCACCTGAATAAAGAACAAACTGCTCTCTTAAACCAAAGCGCTCTTTCAATGAAGCATGATCTGCCTCAGATACTTGCGTAGTCGTAAAAACAGGATCGCATGCGCCAGAAATATTTGTCACGCGTGTTGGGTCAAGCTGCAATTGTTCGACGGCTTCGCGCAAAGAGCTCTCGGAGATCGTCAGCCAGGCATCCGAGCGTTTGAGGTGAGCAATTTTATTGAGATAAAAACGCTCGTAGACTGGATTCGGCGTTAAGTACACGTCAGACTGAACCAGAGGAATCAGGTCATACAGGACCGTTACGGTCTGATGTGTAGCGGGCAAATGACCGATACTTGTCACAGTATCATCGCCAAAGCCATCAAAAAGACTGGTCACAAGCACAACGTCAGGCTCGAGACTAGCGAGGAAATTCTCGCGGATCAGCTCCGCAACCTGACTACGCTCCTGATTGCTTTCAACATTGCCTTTGACTGGACCAGGAGCAAACCAGACCCGGACGTCTTGCTGAGCGATCAAAGGATCGAGTGCTGCACGAATGGGTTCAATCGTTTCGGGAAACATCCCGTTCAGTGCACCGATAATTTCGTGCTCGCCCTTGTTTCTCAAGATCGCTTGTGTAAGCGACAAACTATAACGACCGATACCGCGAAACCGGCTTTCACTTTGAGCGCCCTGCAAGTCGATCACAATCCGCATAGTTATTCTGTCCTGCTTTTTTCACTAGCTGCTTTCATTTCGTGATGAATCTGCTGGGCATGTGGTGTTGGCATCGTCGAGGTGAGTGTCGGCGCGTAGGGCGAATCAGTTGTCGGCATGGTCACTGCAGAATCATCATCGGATGATATACGCAGATATAAGGACCGCAAACGGTCATACAGTTTGGCCTTGCCAGCCACGCCACTATGCCGGGCACGCAGATCTGGACGCGCGTCAAAAAAACTGATGGCGAAGGCAAGAAGTGGGCGACAACACTTTTTAATCAGATCGCGTATGCGTCCAGCCACTCCTCGCTCTTGCAATAACCTGCGTTGATTTCCTAGCCAGCGCACTGGAGCGGTCATTCTCCAGGAGGTACTGGCATAAATTGCATTCAGTGCATTCTCGGCATAGATCGCTTTTGTCATTGCCTGCTGAGCGAGATCAGCAGCGCGATCAGCTGTTGCCCCGGCATTGGCCAATCGCACATCAATCTGCTGATCGTAGGAGCCCGCAAGCATTCCCAGCGTGACACCATATTCAGGCTTGAACGCCCAACTTACCTGACGGACAATTTCTTCTGGTGCGAATTTTTGTGCAACGATTGCATAGTCGGGACTGACTCCACCCAGTACGTCGTGTACTGTCAGTTTGCGTCCCAGGGCTAAATCTACAGGCCCTTGCAGTCGAATCACCTTGACTTGAGCAAAACCCAGGTGCTTGGCCAAAAACGATAGCAATAGCGGCGGGATGGGCTGTTTATGCGTCGGATCGAGATAAAAGTTTGCCGTACCCACCACGATATTTTCGGGGTTGGGCGTCTCAAGTATCAGCAGACCACCTGGCTTGAGAATACGAAGCGACTCAGTCACTAAGGTCTGCAGGACCTCGAATGGAATATGTTCGGCCAGATGAAAGCCCGAGACAACTGCCTGGCTGTTGTCTGCACATTCTTTTAAAGCTGTGACAGCATCTTTGGTCTGGACTTGCAATCCACGCTCGCGGCAAACGGACAACATACCGTCATCCAGATCCACGCCTTTTGCGTCAAAGCCTGTTTCAGTCAGCAGTTCAAGCCACTCTCCGCGTCCGCATCCCAAATCCAGGGCTGCGCTCTCTGGATATAGCTCAATCAGTGGTTGAATAAACGGTAAATAGACACTTTGACGGG
>CANBUF010000238.1 GCA_947372575.1 Alcaligenaceae bacterium
GTATCAAGAACAAAAACGTCTGGCTGAAGCCCGTTCAAAGCAAAAGATCATTCAGGTTAAGGAAGTCAAGTTCCGTCCTGCAACCGACGAAGGCGATTACCAGGTCAAACTGCGCAACCTAAAGCGCTTTCTCGAAGAAGGTGACAAAGCTAAAGTTACGCTGCGTTTCCGTGGTCGTGAAATGGCCCACCAGGAACTTGGCATGCGCGTACTCGAACGTGTACGCGACGATCTGATGGATATGGCTGCCGTAGAAGCCATGCCTAAACTCGAAGGTCGCCAAATGGTAATGGTTCTGTCGCCACGCAAAAAAGTTCCTGCAAAAGCCGAAACGACATGATCTTACGTGTCCTTTTCGTATTGGATCCCTTGCCTGCACTCAATGCCTACAAGGACACTTCCGTTGCGATGATGCGGGCGCTTGAAGCCCGCGGTCATTCTGTGTGCGTCGCCATGCAGGGTGACCTATTCATCGAAAATGGTCAGGTATTCGCCAGTGCCACACCGATCGCACTAATTCCGGGCGCAGACCTTCATGCGCATGACTGGTGGAAAGAGCTCGGACCTGCGGTGGATACGCTGCTACCTGATTTTGGCGCCATCATTATGCGTAAAGATCCTCCATTCGATATGGAATATGTCTACGCCACGCATATGCTTGAATATGCTGAATCACTTGGTGCGCGCGTCTATAATTCGGGTCATGCTATTCGCAATCATCCTGAAAAACTTGCGATTACGGAGTTTCCGGAGTTCACGGCACCGACTCTCGTCACGCGGGATATGGCACGTATCAAGGCTTTTCACGCGGTGCATCATGACGTGATTGTCAAGCCCCTTGATGGTATGGGCGGTACGGGTATTTTTAGACTTTCCGTCGATGAACCGAATCTCAATGCGATCCTCGAGACCTTGACGCATGACGGTCAGCGCACCATTATGGCGCAGCGCTATATCCCTGAAATCAAACATGGTGATAAACGCATTCTGCTGATTGGAGGAGAGCCAGTTCCTTTCTGCCTGGCGCGTATTCCACTTGCTGGTGAGACGCGTGGCAACCTGGCAGCAGGTGGCCGAGGCGTTGCCCAGCCGCTTTCAGAGCGCGACTGGATGATTGCACGCGCCATTGCTCCTAAACTCTCAGAACGAGGACTGTTACTGGTCGGACTGGATGTGATTGGTGACTTTGTCACCGAAATCAATGTGACGAGTCCAACTTGTTTTGTTGAAATCACAGATCAGACGGGTTTTGATGTAGCGGCGCGCTTTGTCGAGGCACTTGAGGCTGCTGTCACAAAGGCCGCATAGCCATGATTTCTATCATGGTTGTCGCGCACGTTCCGCTGGCCTCCGCGCTAGTGGACTGCGCCCGGCACGTTTTAGGACATGATCCCTACGTCACCGCAGTTGATATTTTGCCTAACGAGTCAGCTATTGACTGCTCGCAAACCCTATCTGAGCAAATTATTGCCCTAGATTGCGGCGAAGGTGTCTTATTATTAACTGACCTGCCGGGTGCGACGCCTTCAAACATTGCGATAAAGGGCTGTCATCTCGCCCAAGAAGCAGGTATTGCAAGCTGTGTCCTGGCAGGCGTCAATGCCTCGATGCTGTTGCGTGCGATCAATTACAGGCACGGCAGCCTTGAGGATGTCGCAACGAATGCACTGGCGGGTGCCACACAAGCTTTGTTACGTGTAGACTGAGTGAACTCTTAAATTTTTTTTGATTTTTTTATAAAGACCATGCCTCAGCTCGATATCGTTGTTTCTAATAAGCTTGGTTTACATGCTCGTGCTGCAGCTAAACTGACCCAACTTGCCGCGCAATTCAGCTGCGACATTTTTATTTCCAAAGGCGCTAAACGCGTGAACGCTAAAAGTATCATGGGAGTCATGATGCTCGCTGCTGGACTAGGTACAACTGTCACGATTGACGCAACAGGCGGCGATGCAGAAAAAGCCGTCTCTGAGATTCAGGCCCTGTTTGATGACAAATTTGGCGAAGGTCAATAGCGCACCAGTTCAGCGTGCAGCCAGTCCAATGCTCTGCCTCTACGGGCAGGGCGTTGCGCGTGGTTATGCAATCGGCCGTGTGGTCGTTATGGGCGCAACAGCCCTTGAGGTCGTTCATTACCGGATAGCCCCAGAGGCGGTTGAGGCAGAAAAGCATCGCTTGACACAGGCTTTGCTTGCGACAAAAAATGAAATGCAATACATGTCAGAATCGTTGCCAGAAGATGCTCCCCGGGAGCTAGCAGCATTACTCAGTGTGCACGGTATGCTCTTATCTGACCCGCTGCTCGCGGATCAGGCTCTCGCACTGATCGAAGAAAAACATTACAACGCGGAATGGGCACTCACCACCCAGGGACAAGTGCTGGGTGAGCAGTTCGCCGCCATGGAAGATGAATACCTGCGTGAACGCGGATCAGACGTTCGGCAAGTAATTGAACGCGTCCTGAGTCTTCTTTCTGGCACTCGATCGATCATGTGCCTGGACCACGACGGCAATCAGCAAGACTCCCTGATTGTTGTGGCGCATGATATTTCTCCAGCAGACATGATTCGCCTGCGCGGCGCACGCTTTGCAGGCTTTGCAACCGATCTTGGTGGTGCAACCTCTCATACCGCTATTGTGGCTCGCAGCATGGGCGTTCCAGCTGTTGTGGCCTTAGGCCGGGTCCGGACGCTGGTCCGGGACGGTGACACCGTGATTCTTGATGGTGCCAATGGCACGATTCTTGTCAATCCGTCTGAGGCAGCACTTCAAGAGTACCGCCGACTACAGCAAGCGTATCTCGACGAACGCACTCAGTTGGCATTACTCAAAGACGTACCCGCAGAGACCCTTGACGGCATAGAAATCACACTGCACGCCAATATCGAGTTGCCAGACGAAGCCGAGTCAGCCATGGCCAATGGCGCCTCAGGGATCGGTTTGTTCCGAAGTGAATTTTTGTTTATGGGGCGTGAAGATTTGCCGAGCGAAGAAGAGCAATACCTTGCTTATTCTACTGTCGTGCGGACCATGCAGGGCAGGCCAGTCACGATCCGTACACTCGATATCGGTGCAGACAAAACGCTTGATGGTGAGGCCACGGTTGCAACCAATCCCGCTTTGGGGCAGCGCGCGATACGTTACTGCCTTGCGCATCCTGAGTTGTTCGCCACACAATTGCGTGCAATTTTGCGTGCATCCGCGCATGGTAAGGTCAGAATCCTGATACCCATGGTCGCGCATATGCACGAGATTGTTGCGACACGCGCTGCCATTGCCTCGGCCAGAAATGAACTGGATGCGCGTGGGCAAGCCTATGCGCAGGATATCGAATTAGGCGCGATGGTCGAGGTGCCGGCGATTGCGATCGCGATCGAGCCTTTTGCTGCTGCATTAGATTTTTTATCCATTGGTACCAATGATCTGATTCAGTACACCCTGGCCATTGATCGTGCAGATAATGAGGTCGCAGCACTTTACGATCCCTTACATCCCGCAGTCCTGCGTCTGATTGCCAACACTATCAATGCAGGTGCCCGCGCAGGGATTCCTGTCGCAGTATGTGGCGAAATGGCTGGCGATTCACACCTGACGCGCTTACTTCTGGGGCTGGGACTTACTGAATTTTCGATGCATCCTCAACAATTGCTTGACGTCAAACGTGAAATTCGTAACGCGCACACAAATGCCTTACGCAACAAAGTTGCAAATGCACTCAACCGTGCGCACGTGATTAATCCGTCTGAGCTCAACCATTCCGTTGCGACGGGTTAGAGGGCAGAGTCGCCTGTTTCACCTGTGCGAATTCTGACCGCTTGCTGGATCGGTGCGACGAATATTTTCCCATCACCGATTTTGCCTGTCCTTGCCGCCAGCTCGATCGTTTCGATGCACTGCTGTACAAGAGTGTCCTCTACGGCAGCTTCTATTCGTAGTTTAGGCAGGAAATCGACGGCATACTCTGCACCGCGATAAAGCTCGGTATGACCTTTTTGACGCCCAAAACCTTTAACCTCGGTAACAGTCAGGCCCTGGATGCCTAGCGTGGCCAGTGCAATACGTACTTCGTCAAGCTTAAAGGGCTTGATGATGGCAATAATGAGCTTCATGAATCATTCCTTGAGCAAAAGTAATCTTTTTGTATTAAACAATTAAGCAATTTTTATGCCAGACAGGCAGCATCATCGGGATTAAAATGTTCATATACTTTTTTGGAGTGTCATCATGATTA
>CANBUF010000239.1 GCA_947372575.1 Alcaligenaceae bacterium
GGAGTTTTTGCGCGTAACAACGCGCGAGCAAGACAGGTTTAACGTGGCCATCTGCTGCCAGGCGTGCCAGAAAAAAAACCGAACCAAAGGGCGAGACCGCAAATTTTTGAAAGCCATAGAGATTGGTGCCAACCAACAGGGCCAGAGCCATCAATAGAGGCAGTAATGGCAAGACGGCAATTTTCAGACGAGGCAAACGTGGCAGGTGTGGCAGGTGTGGCAGGTGTAGCAGGCGAGGCAGCCACAGGCAGGCCATTCCAACCAGCACGGCTGCAGCGATCACCAGATGAGATAGATGCGATGCAATGGAGAACGCTCCGACCAGGAGTACCCAGACACGAACGGGGGTTGGCATGTCGTGATCACACGCAAGTAAAAACAGGCACAGGACGGTTAATGGCGCATAGATATCGGGCATCAGCAGTGAAGTAAACCAGGGAGCTGCCGTGAGTCCGCCTAGTAACAAGCAAACCACCAGATGACGAAAAAAAAATGTGCTGTTTACGGGAGATGGATGCGGGGATTGAGCATGACAGGCATCCGGGATATTGCGCACGGGACTGCTCATGAAGTGTCGACTCATGACGTGTCGAGTCATGAAGTGTCCCGTTAACCAGAGAATGCTAGAAACGACCCATGCCTGTGCGATAGCGACTAACCAGAGACTGTACTGCCAGTGAAAAAGCGCCATCCAGGGGCCATACACAAAGGGCTTATCCCAGACAAAAAACCCAAGGATGCCTTGCGTGAGAAATGCATTGGTATCGCTATAAACAATAGGATAGCCATTCCAAAATGCAGGCCACAGTAAAACCAGCATGCCAAACAGAATGCCAGCTGCTGCCTGCAGGGTACGGCTGAACATCCAGAGTCGAGACGTGGTCACTGGATATTCGACAGTTATCTGTTTATGTCTGTTCAGGCCAGTCGAGTCATCCAGCCGTGGCGATCAGGCAGGCGGCCATATTGAATATCGGTAAGTTCCTGACGCAGTGACATGGTGAGCTTGCCAGCAGGAGCAGACTCATCTCCCACCATGAAATCCCGACCCTTGAGTGCGGTAATCGGCGTCACAACTGCGGCAGTGCCGCAGGCGAAGGCTTCAGCGACTGCACCCGAAGTCACGCCATCACGCCACTCATCGATCGTCACTTTGCGCTCTTGAACCTCGTGACCGCGGTCACGTGCCAGTTGAATAATGCTGGCGCGTGTGACGCCCTCGAGAATGCTGCCTGACAACTCAGGGGTGACGAGGGTGCCGTCTTTGAGGACCAGGAAAACATTCATTCCACCGAGTTCTTCGAGATACTTACCCTCGAGCGGATCCAGGAACAACACCTGGGGACATCCGTTTTCGTAGGCTTCTTGTTGTGGCAAAAGCGAGGCGGCATAGTTGCCACCGCATTTTGCTGCACCCGTACCACCATGTGCTGCGCGTGCATACTCTGTGGAGAGCCAAATTGAAACTGGCGCCACGCCCTTAGCAAAATACGCACCCGCGGGGCTCGCAATCACGTAGAACGCAGCTTGCTGCGCTGAACGCACGCCTAAAAAGCTCTCGTTGGCGATGGTAAAGGGACGCAAGTACAAGCTGGTCTCTGGCGCCGAAGGCACCCAGTCAACATCAATACTCACTAACTGTTTGATAGCTTCAACGAACAGGTCTGTAGGCAATTCGGGCAGAGCCAGTCGATGCGCCGAACGTTGCATGCGTGACGCATTGGCACGGGGACGGAAGGTCCAGACCGAACCGTCGGCATGCCGATAGGCCTTAAGCCCTTCGAAGATTTCCTGGGCGTAGTGCAGGACTGAAGCCGCCGGGTCCAGCATCAAGGGACCGTAAGGACGCACCTGAGCGTCATACCAGCCCTTATCAATCGACCAATCAATCGAGACCATATGATCGGTAAAGTGCTTACCAAACCCTGGATTTGCCAGGATCGCCTCACGCTCGGCCTGTGGGCGCAGCGCAGTGGATCGAGTGATATTGAAAACGAGTGGGCTTTGAGCTGTCATGATCGTGGTCAGTTGAAAAGTGTGATCTATTCATCCGATTATAGCCACGTGTCGACGCTATTTTTGGGAAGGCTGGGGAATCGGTGCAGGCAACGTAATGACAATGGGCTGGGGAGAGACCCCCTGCACAGAATGAATACTGGAAAAGAAGAAACCCATTGCGCTTAAGAACACCGTGATAATGGCAATACCCATCCCGGCAAACCACTTGATGAGTGTTAACTCGACCTTAGTGATTTTGGATTCAAGGGTCGCAATATCAGTGTGCGTCGCAAGCGTTGGCAACACTGAATCAAAACGAGCCTTAAGGGCAGTCATACGTGATCTCATGCCTGAATTTTAGTACCGAAAATCATCTAAAAACCTTTGGTTACATGTTTTTCAGACTGAGTACACATAGGACATAGGAAGACCTTAAGTGAAGACTTGGAGTGCACTGCCCCAACCACTCCCTTAACCTAGCGCTCCTGCAACCTCCTGAGCCGCTCTTCCTCTTCCCGGCGGGAGGCCTCGATTTCGCCCATCAAGTCCTCCATATCCACCGGGGTAGTATCTTCTTCGACCTGACCGGTGAGCTCCGTCTCGACTGTGAGTGAACCGGCCTCATAGAGCTGCCAGATCTCCTTGCCATAGTCCGTAGAGAGCAACTCTGGGGCAAACTGGCCAAAATATACGGCCAGATTGCGCACATCGCGATAGAGCATGGCTGCGGCTTCGTTATTGCCCGCCGCGTCTACTGCCTGGGGTAAGTCAATGATGACTGGGCCACTGGCGCCCAGCAGAATATTGAACTCAGACAAATCGCCGTGGATAATGCCGGCGCACAGCATGCGCACCACCTGATTGAGCAAAAAGGCGTGATACTGGATGGCCAGATCATGCGTTAATTCGACATCGTTGAGCCGTGGAGCGACGTTGCCCTCGGCATCCGCCACCAGCTCCATCAGCAAGACGCCATCGGTACAGATAAAGGGTTGCGGGACACGTACGCCAGCATTGGCCAGTCGAAACAAGGCATCGACCTCGGCATTCTACCAAAGCTCTTCCTGCATCTGTCGGCCATAGCGCGTGCCTTTTTCCATGGCGCGCGCCTGACGGCTATTTTTAACTTTGCGACCTTCCGTATAGGAGACGGCCTGTTTGAAACTGCGCTGCTTAGCGTCTTTGTAGACCTTGGCACAGCGAATTTCATCGCCAGAGCGCACGACATAGACCGTCGCCTCTTTGCCACTCATCAGCTGGCTGATCACCTCGTCGACTAGACCTTCTTCAACCAGCGGTTCAAGCCGTTTGGGGACTTTCATTCATGCTCCTGCATTTGCATCAACCGACACTTTACAGGTTTGTGCAGAGGAAAGCTTATCCTCGGTGATGTTCATGGTAATAAGGACGACTCATCTGGTGATTCCAGGGGCCTCGCGCAACGACAGGAACCACGACACGGACAGGTGGTGCGATGTAAGCCGGTGCGTAGGGCTGGGCGTACCCCCCTGGGTAGCCCCCATAGCCGTAGCCGACCGGCTGATAGCCATAACCGACACAACCTGTCAGCAGGACAAACAAACCTATTACAGAACTACGCAGGGTCAGCATGATCAGTCTCCTCTATATGACGTCACTGGCACCTACATTACGCTGGCCTGATCGATAGTGATATGGCCTGATTCTCTAGACTTGTTTCTATTGATTTCAAGTGCTTTCAATGCATTCGCGCCCCCTACTTTAAGTCCCAGTGAGGGGCGCGAATGTTCAGTACAGTTCGTTCAAACGAGGGCGTCATTCAATCAGGGCGGCTTGAACTGCAAGCTAACTCAGGGCAGCCTCAACTGCCAGCGCCACAGCAGCCAGACGCGCATCATCGCCACAAATCGATGACAGCATCAGGCCGACAGGGAGTTCGCCTTGCTGGTGACAGGGCAAGCTAAATGAGCAGGCATCGAGGAAATTAAAAATAAACGTATTGCGCAGCAACATGCCATTAGCTTTGAAGAACGCTTCATCAGAGGCTACTAGCGTCTCAATTTCAGGTGCGATGATTGGAATGGTGGGACACAGGACAGCATCAAAACCTTCGATTGCTTGTTCAACCCTTGAAATCCATTCACGACGACCATCCAGCAACGCGATGTATTGCTGTGACGTCACCGGCGCACCGAGCAGGATGCGCTGCACGACACGGGGATCGAACAAGTCTTTGACGCGTGCAATA
>CANBUF010000240.1 GCA_947372575.1 Alcaligenaceae bacterium
CCAGCCGCAGGCCTTTGAAGTCTTTTGGATCAGCGATGGTGAGATCGGGTCGCAGATAGATGAAGAGAGGATCCATCGTGATGGATCCCAGGGACATGATGTTCTTGTACTTGTTGGCTGGGACTTCGTGCGCGATAAAACCAATATCTGCTTTGGGATTTGGATCATCGATATTTTTGATGATTTTCAGGGTTTCTTCGTTGTTGATGATACGGACTTCGATACCATCTTCCTTGAGTTTTTCTTTGAGCATCAAGGCCGTTGTATCAAAAAATCCTCCTTTTGGACCTGCTTCGATGGTGATGCTTCTGGGGGGGATGTTGATGATGATCGCGACGAGTAGGCAGACCAGCAAAAACGCGCCGAGCCAGGGTAGAAAATGAAAAATATTGATTTTTTTGTCGTGATCTAATTCGGTCATGAAGCGTGCTCAATCCTAGGTGAATGATAAAACCACTCCAGTTGATCGATGTGCCGACCTGTTTGACTGGATAAATCACCATATATTGTAGTCGTATCAAGAGCTTATGCGTAAGGAGAATGCACTGCGTGGCTTCATTTTTATTAAGTGCGAGGAACTGAGAGGATTTAAGGTTTTATGGCCATTCTGCTACTTCCCTTGTCTCTCTTGCGTTTGATATTTGCGTGCCTTGAATCTGCTCAGCCTCTCTTTGAATCGAAGTTAATACATCTGGAAGCAGCCAAATCCGGTTTTCAGTCGTAAACTGGTTTTAGGCTCCCGCAAACGCGACGCATCCATATGAAAAATTTCGTGATTCTTTTGTATTGCGTTTCACTCTTCGTCCAGACGGGGGCAGTGATCTTGTGTTTGAGTGCTTTTCGGTTCCTGGGGAAATTCAGGGTTGCGTGGTTCATCCTGGCGACTGGTTTTTTTCTGATGATTGGTCGGCGGGTGACGAGCCTAGTTGATGTGTATTCAAGCGATCGCTATCACTCCACAGATGTTGTCCTCAGCCTATTGATTTCAATCTTTCTATTGGTTGGGATTTACAGTATTCGTAACGTTTTCAGGGAGTTGGAAAATAAAAACAATGAACTGATCAAGCTCAATCGTTTTGATTTTTTGACTCAGGCGCTCAGCCGCGCAGAAATTTTTAAGCAGATTGAGGCCGAAATTGAGCGCGTGGAGCGTAGTAGACAGCCTCTTTCCATCCTTGAACTGGATATCGATCATTTCAAAAGAGTCAATGACCGCTATGGACACCAGGTTGGTGACGAGATTCTGTTGAGTCTGACGCAATGCTGTCAATCCAAATTGCGCTTGAATGATCAGTGTGGAAGGATTGGTGGCGAGGAGTTTCTGATTCTTTTACCCGATACGGATGCAAGTCAAGCCTTTGAGGCGGCCGAGAGGATTCGCAATTATGTTGCCGAAACGCCCCACTGCACCCAGCAAGGTGTGACTATTCACATCACGATCAGTATTGGCATCTCTACTCTTAAACACGAATTATCTGGACATGGTGGCAGGGCAGAATTGTTGCCGCAGTTGTTGAATCGTGCGGATGAGGCCATGTATCACGCTAAAAAAATGGGGCGTAATCAGTCTGTCATCTGGAGTGAGGCCTTACACCTCGAGAATATTGTCGACTCAGGGGTGCCTGAGCAGTAGTGATGCGGGAGTGAATACGAAGCCTTGATTTACAGCATTTCCGAGTTCCCCATAAAATGCTGTAATCCTGATCAATATTCACAAATTCTAATGGGTGCGCAATGACCGCTTTTCTTTACACACTGCCTGATGCAGTGATTGTGCTTTTGTTTATCTCGGGCAGCGTAGTAGTGATGATGTTGCTTTACCTCCTCAGAAAGTATCTCCCCGTTTATCGAACGCCCAGAACTGCTGATGAAATTAAAAAAACAGATGATTTTCTGCTGGGCGTGCGTACGGCGCTGATTGGTATGTGCAGTCTGGTACTGGCCTTTTCGCTGGTAACCGTGATTGGTAACTTTAATCGTGCCGAAGCCGCTGCAGCAGCAGAAGCGTCACTGATTAATAATATGGACCGGATGATGGTGCGCTATGGGCACACGGATGCTTCTGAATTAAGGGATGAGTTGCTGGCTTACACAAAATCCATTGTCGAAGACGAATGGCCGTTGCTCAGTCAGTGGCATGGCAGTGATAAAACCCGTGCACTGTTTGTTCCCATCTCTCAGGGCATCATTGCCATTCAACCGGCTGCGGGCCGTCAGAATGTGATTTATACAGAAATGGTCAAGAAGGCAGATGACATCGCCGAGGCACGCGAAGCGCGCCTGGAGAGTACCTCTACCTCACTCGCAAGCGTGTTTTGGCTAATGGTGATTTTTACATTCAGTGCTGTGCTTTTGCTGACATTTTTTGTCGAACTCAGCCCCATCAGGACGTTTGGATTTACCATTCAGATGATGGCGTTTGCCGCTTTGCTGTCGGTTGTCTTTATTTTTGACGAGCCCTTCAATGGACAAACATCCGTCAGTCCCAAAGCTTTTGTAAAAGTGATCAGTGCCATGGAGGCGCGCGATAAATAAATCCCGGGCAACGCGTTATTTACTACGAAAAACCTCGACACCTACGCCTTCGCAATCTGGGTAGACGTCAGGTTTTTCTGTTGAGACACGGGTGGCCTGCACCAGAGGGTGGGCCAGCATGCGTTTAACGATCTCATCGCACATGGTTTCTTGTAAATGAATATGACCATCTGCAATGATGTCCGCAATGGTCTGGCGCATAAAGTCATAATCGACAACTTCGCTCAGATCATCCTGGCTGGGGGTGTTGAGCGCGAGCGGAATATACAGATCGACATTCACAATGACGCGCTGTTCGCCTTTTTTTTCAAAATCGTGCACACCAATATTCATATTGATGACAAAATTTTTGAGAAATAGACGGCGACAATTCGCGAGTTCGGCCGTAGGCATTGTTTGAAAAGTCATTGCATCAACTTAAGAAGTCTGGAACATGACATCACGTCCAGAAGGTTGTAGGTGCTGGCCACCATCGACATACAAGGTGGTGCCGGTAATTGCGTGTGCGCCTGCCAGATAGACTGCGGCCTGGCCAATGTCGTCTGGAGTCGATGAACGACCCAGTGGCGTCATGGTGTGCGCGTGGCTGAAGCCTTCGACGGTCTGGTCACCAGACACCAGAGTGATTCCTGGTGCTAGTCCAACGACCCGGATCTCAGGCGCAAGAGCCTGTGCCAGCAAGGTCGTGGCTTCGAGCAGGGCGGCCTTGGACAGGGTGTAGGACAAAAAATCAGGATTTGGATTCGCGAGCTTCTGGTCGAGCAGGTTGATGACGACACCGGGTCGCGCATGGTGGCCTGCACGCACACGGGCCTGATACAGGTCGCGCGCGAGGGCGACCGGCGCGGCAGTATTGATCCGCATGTGTCGTTCAAGTTGCATAAAGCTAAAGTCAGGCGCCGCATCAAAATCAAAGAGTGAGGCGCTGTTGACCAGGCAGTCGGGCAAGCCGAGAGCCTGCTCGCAGCGTGCAATCAAGGTGTTGACCTCGGCTTCCTGCGAAAGGTCTGCCTGCAGCGCCACTGCCTCTCTGCCCAGTTTCCGGATGCTGGCAACACACTCATCAGCTTCGCTTGAGGACGTACCGTAATGGACAATGATGTCCCAGCC
The DNA here is from genome assembly GCA_947372575.1 of Alcaligenaceae bacterium. The sequence goes on from CANBUF010000240.1 coordinate 3,646, forward strand.
GGCATTGGCAAACGCCCAGGCGATCGAGCGCCCAAGGCGCTTGGCAGCACCTGTTACCAGGGCAATTTTTCGGAGAGTCATCATGATGCGAATTTTAACAGTGCTTTGTTTGCCTGCCGCCTACTGCCTACTGTGTAGTATCTGGTGTCTAGTGTATGTTTGTTACTGTTTGCTGTCTGTGGCCAGGTGCATGCGTTCAAGGTAATGCTGGACGCGCGATCTTTGCGCAATCCTGGTAGGACTGAATAATGCATTGGCGCGACATCTTTTCTGCCAGAGCGAGAGCCTGGGCAGGCATGGTTCTGGAGAGCGTTTGGGCAGCCTTGATGGCGGCGGGTTCGTCAAGACCCCGGGCAATATCAATCCACATGTAGCCCAGCACTAAATCGCGCGCGGCACCCTGACCATTCACAAGCAACGAGCCAAGCTGGTATTGCGCCTGCGGATCACCCTGCGAGGCGGCAAGTGTGAACCATTGCACTGCGATCCCGGCATCCTGAGGCATTCCAGTACCTGCCAGGCTCATTATGCCTAGCTGGTACTGGGCGTTGGGTTGACCGCGTTG
>CANBUF010000241.1 GCA_947372575.1 Alcaligenaceae bacterium
TTACCCAGGCCTCACTAGAAAATCGACGATCTTTCAGGGGAGCCAACTGACCTTGCGAGGCCTCAGCGGACAAGCGCTTCCAAGCTTGCACGAAGTCTTGCTGAATTGCAGTCATTGCGGATTGAGAAATACCTGGCGGGGGTGTCCAACCATCTGGGAATGGGAAATTCACATCAAAACCCTTATGTAAGGTGTCAAATCGGCAATTGTTTGATCGTGCGCTGCAAAAACGTCGTTGTCAATGAGGGTAAACGGGCAAACGTTGTATTTATTGAAAGAAAACAATGCGGGTCCGGGTTGTCCTATTAAAAGCAGAGTCATCTCAGGAGAACGATGGTCCTCGCCTGGGGTCGGAAAACTCCTGCGTAAGTTAGGATGCCTCAAGCCAGGCCAGTGTAGCCATTCTGCCCGTCTGACCATCACGGCGATACGAAAAGAAACGGTTCGCCGGGTCAGTCACCGTACAGAGCCCCGAGCGCTCGATCCTATCCACGCCCATACCAGCCAGTCGCCATTGTGCAAGGCCGGCCAGGTCCGCCAGCCACTTGCCTGCGGCGGCTGTATCCTCAACAAACAGCCCCGGCGCATTGGCACCATGATCCATGAAAGCCTCTCTGACCTCATGCCCAACTTGAAATGCACGGTGGCCGATTCCTGGCCCCACCCAGGCACGCCAGCCGCGGGCATGGGGAGATTTGTCTTGCATCGCGCTTAAGGTTGCTTCGAGCACACCTCCAGCCAGCCCGCGCCAGCCCGCGTGTGCGGCCCCAAGAACCGTCCCATCCACATCGGCCAGAACCACCGGCAAGCAGTCTGCCGTCAGAATCGCAAGCACGCGACCGGCGACAGTGGTCACAGCGGCATCGCCTTCGGGCGCAACGCCATCAACGCCGAGTTCACTGGCGTCATCTGCCTGGACCACATGCGTCCCATGGACCTGCCTCAGCCAGCAAGGATCACCAGGCAAATGCGCTCGCAACAGCGCCCGATTGGCTGCCACCACCGTGGGATCATCACCCGCCCCCATTCCCAGATTGAACGAGTCATAAGGTGCTTGACTCACGCCGCCAGCACGCGTTGTTGAAAACAGCTGCGTGCCGGTCCAGCCGGTCTGAGGGCGAATGTACATGGTGCTTATTTCCAGAGAATGGCCTGTTCAACTCCCAGCATGTCTGCTGGCAGAGGTGCCTGGAAAGACACCTCACCGGCACCACCCGGATCCTCGAATTTGAGCTCAAACGCATGCAGCATCTGGCGTACCGCATCGCCGAGGATTTTTCCGCCATACTGCGTGTCACCCAGCAAAGGGTGCCCCAGACTGGCCAGGTGCACGCGAATCTGATGCGTGCGTCCCGTTTCAAGTCGGCAACTCACCTGGGAGATATTGGATTCCATGTACTCACCGACCCGCATGAGCTGGTAGTGGGTAATCGCGGCCTTCGGTGCATTGGGACGCTCGACAGACATCCTGACTGGGACGCGAGGATCCCGGCCAATCGGACGGTCGATCTTGCCCTGAGGCAGCATCCTGCCGTGGGCCAGAGCGGTATACATCCGGCCCATCGTACGGGCCTGCAACTGTCTGACCAGATGTGTCTGTGCCACCTCGTTGCGTGCCACCACCAGCAGCCCGGAAGTATCCTTGTCCAGCCGGTGCACGATCCCGGCGCGCGCGACTTGCGTCAGCTCCGGATAGCGATACAGCAAGCCATTGAGCAAGGTACCTTGCCAGTTGCCAGCACCTGGGTGTGTGACCAGTCCGACGGGTTTATTGACCACCACCCAGTCAGGACTTTCGGCAATAACCTCGAAATCAATCGGTTCGGGCCTGAAGGCCAGGTCCTCGGGGGCGATTTGCTCAAAAACAGTAATCAGATCGTCTTCGCGTACGGTCTGACGAACGCGTGCGGGCTGTCCATTGACCAGGACATGACCGCTTTCAATCCAGGTTTGGAGTCGGCTACGAGAGTGTTCGGGCACAAGCTGCGCGAGCACTTTGTCCAGCCGCTCGAGGGGCATATCTGCCGAAACACGGAAAAATTGGGGTTCTTCTTCCGAATGAAGGTCTTCTTGGGGAGGTATTTGGGTATCAGGCATTTGAACTAATCATATAATCAGTAGAGAATGCTAACACCAAGGATCATGTCGTGATGGGTCGCTCCGCTTTTAACTTGCTACAGAAACTTTCCAGCGCCACCGCTTTTGGCAAAATAATGCTGGTTGCCACTGCCATACTGGTTGCTGGCTGCACGACGCCTGGCCAGGAATTTGACCCAACTGCCAACTGGAATGCTGAGAGACTGTTTCAGGACGGTAAAGCCGAAATGAACTCCACAAACTGGAAACTCGCAAAAGAACGCTTTCTTGCTGTAGAGGTAAGGTTCCCGCTTGGCATCTATGCCCAGCAGTCCATGATCGATCTGGCCTACTGCCAATGGAAGGATAAAGAGCCTGAACTCGCCCTTGCGACACTTGCTCGCTTTCAAAAACAATACCCGAATCAACCTGCAACAGATTATGTTCTCTACCTGAAGGGACTGATTAACTTCACGCCTCCAAGTGCGGTGTTTGCGACCGTCACGCGTCAGGATCCTGGTGAGCGTGATCCCAAAGCGTTGCGACAGTCTTATGCCGCATTTAACGAGCTGATAGACCGTTTTCCGGACAGCCGCTACACCGTCGATGCACGCAAACGCGTGGCATGGCTCGTCAACACCATGGCTGAAAACGAAAAATATGTGGCGCGCTACTACTACGAACGCTATGCCTATGTTGCCGCAATTAATCGCGCACAAACAGTTATTTCGGAGTTCCAGGGCGTGCCAGCCTCCGAAGAAGCGCTCTACATCATGATGATGTCGTACGAAAAGCTGAATATGCCTGACTTGCGTAATGATACGGAACGCGTGCTGCTCGCCAACTTCCCCAATACGAAACTCATCGCGAACGGATTCCCGGATAAATATGCATCCTGGGATGTCCTGAAACTCCTCAGATAGATTCAGGCGTTTGCTGCAAGGCGTGTCGGCGATAAAAGTCGACCGCCTCTTCGATGGAACGGGTCCGTTTAAACGGTGGCAATCCCCTCCATAGCTGCTTGCCATAAGGCTTATCTACAAGTCTGGCATCCCCCACCATCAATACCCCCCAATCGGTTTCGCTGCGAATCAGCCGTCCTGCACCTTGTTTGAGTGCAATGGCGGCTTCGGGCAACTGAAACTCCATGAATGGATTGCCACCTGCCTCGCGGCAGGCGCGCAGACGTGCCTCAAGCACGGGATCATCAGGTGGAGCAAACGGCAGCTTGTCAATGGCAACAAGCGTTAACCGGTCACCGGGGATGTCGATACCTTCCCAGAAACTTGCGCTGCCGACCAGGACAGCATTGGGTAAGGTCCTAAAACGCTCAAGTAAATCACGACGCGTGCCATTACCCTGACGCATGATGGGCCAGCTCAGCCCGGCCGCGTCATAAGCCTCGGCCAACAAGCCTGCGACACGTTCTACCGCGCGCAAGGTCGTGCACAAGACTAGTGCGCCGGCCTGGCTGGCCTGAATCAACGGCATCAGCGTGGCCACGAACTGAGGTAAAAAATCGGGAGACTGTGGCGCAGGCAAATTGTCAGGTACAAATAACAAAGCCTGATTCGCATAATCAAAAGGTGAATCCATACGCAGTGTTTCGGCCTGCTCGATTCCCAGGCGATGCGTGAAATGCGAAAAATCTTTTTGGACCGAGAGTGTCGCCGACGTAAAGATCCAGGCCTGGCTGGATTGCCGATAGCGGGCAAAGGCCTCCGCCACCGAAAGGGGCGCGGCATGCAATCTGACGTGATGCAAACCAAGCTCGACCCAGCGCACGATATTTTGCTGATCATGGCGCACCCGTGCGACATCACGTCCCGGACTGCCCCACTCCTGCAGCCGACATGACAATTGCAGGCAAGTACGCGATGCAGCTAGCAGATCTGGGTGTTTTTCTTCGACAGTGACGAGCAACTTGACGAGTTCATCGAGTGCGGTCTGCAAGGTATCTCTTGATGCATCAAACACGGCAGGATCGGGAAAGGCTTCGAAGGTCACCCGTCTGCCAGGCATTTTTTCGATGTTCGCGCAGGCGAGCCGCAAGTCTTTGGCGGCGAGTTCGATGCGTCGGGCTTGCTCAGACCAGTTGGTGAGTTCGCGGGCGTGGGCCAAG
>CANBUF010000242.1 GCA_947372575.1 Alcaligenaceae bacterium
GAAAGCGCACGCCTGCAGGGCTAGCCTTTCATGTGTTTCGTGTGATTGAAATGGGCGTGCAAGCGGCACACCAAATTCCTCTTGAATTTGAAGGCTTTAATGAGGTGCCGCCAGCAAACTGGACCGGTGATGATATCGCCAACTGGGGTCTGAAGGTCAGGGAACAGTTGCTGGCGTGGTGGTCGGATGAAAAGGATCGCAGCCTGAGTTATCTGGTGCCGACCTACTATGGTCGTCGCACCATGCACGATGTGCTTGAACGTACTGCATGGCATTCTGCACAACACACCAGACAATTGATGCTGATGTTGCAGTCTGATGGAATTGAACCTGATGTGGCACTTACCGCAGCGGATTTGGCAGGCTTACCTGTGCCTGATGAGGTCTGGGACCGATAGCCGTATCCATGGCTATATAGGTGAGACCGACAGTTTAAAAAAACAGATCGGCACAGACCGATTGGGGAAGACAAAATGAAAGCCACAATGCTTACAGCACGCAGGCGTGCTATGGGTTGCTATGCGACGATATTCACATTAGCTTTAGCAGGGGCAGTGACAAGTCTATCTAATGTTGCTGCGCAAACAACAGCGATACGGGCGGATGCGGGCGTATCGGATTATCCGAATAAACCCATTCGAATTATCGTACCCTATGCTCCCGGTGGTGGAGGTGATGCTGTTGTCAGGTATATGAGTGACAAGCTTGCAGAGCGACTCAAGCAGCCTATCATTATTGAGAACAGACCAGGTGCTTCGGGTTTTATTGGTGCACAGATGGCGGCGACGGCAGCACCAGATGGATATACCTTGGTGATGGTGTTTGATGGGACCGTCGTGGTCGCACCCCACTTATTGAAAGCTCCTTTTAATACCCTGACGGATTTCGCACCGATCACTAAACTCAATGATGCAACGATCGTGTTGGCCGTTAATAAGCAGGTGCCAGCCAGGACATTCCAGGAGCTTGTGACTTACGCAAAGTCATTGCCGAATCCGATGGAGTTTGGTTCCACAGGCCAGGGCTCCAGCACGCATCTGGCGGGTGAGCTGTTAGCCCTCAGAACAGGGATAAAATTGCAGCACATTCCTTATAAAGGAGGTGGCCAGGCGGTCATCGATGTCGCGGCAGGTCAGATTCCAATGATTGTGACAGTCGTGCCAACAGTAATGCCCCACATCACGCAAGGACGGCTTGTGCCGATTGCGGTGTCTGGTGCGACGCGATCTTTAAGCTTGCCTGACGTGCCAACATTCCTTGAATCAGGCGTCAAAGATTTTGACGTGACTTCCTGGTATGGCTTACTCGCGCCAGCTCAAACACCCAAACCTATCATTGATAAGTTGCAACGAGAGATCGCGCTGGTGATGCAGATCCCTGAGGTGCGCGAACGCTATTTGAAGAGTTCGTTTGAGCCCGTCGCAAACAAGCCAGAAGAATTCGCTGCTCAGTTAAAGGCAGATTATGAACGCTGGGGGCAGGTTGTAAAGGATGCGAATGTAAAGCTGGACTAGTGCATCCGAAACTTGCACCTCTGGCTGTTTAGGCTGAATGTTCAGTCGAAGTTGTTTTGAATATCTCGACAATTCTTTGCGAGGCGTTCCCGTCCCCGTATGGATTATGGGCTTTGGACATGGCCAGGTAACTTTGATCATCACTGAGCAATTCCGATACATTGCTGACAATCTTTGCGGTATCCGCACCCACGAGTCTCACGGTGCCTGCCTCAACTGCCTCGGGTCGCTCAGTGACGTCGCGCATGACAAGCACAGGCTTGCCCAGGCTGGGTGCTTCTTCCTGGATACCACCGCTATCGGTCAGCACAAGATACGCATGCTTGAGCAGGTAGACAAAGGGTTCGTATTCGAGAGGATCAATCAGATGAATATTGGCGTAGCCATCGATCAACTCAAACACGGGTTTTTGCACGTTTGGATTCAGGTGCACGGGATACACAAAATGTACGTCTGGATAGGTCGCAGCTAATTGACGGATCGCCTCGCAGATCGCGAGAAAACCTGAGCCGAAGTTTTCGCGACGATGGCCGGTGATCAGGACAAATCGCTCGGTCTTCCAGTCAAAAGGTAGTCTTGCATGTAAGAACGCCTCAATGTTTGTCAGTCGGGTAGGCTGAGATTCAATGCGCGCCAGTACCCAGAACAATGCATCGATGACGGTGTTGCCAGTCACTGTGATGTCGGTGTCGCTGATGTTTTCGGCAAGCAGGTTCTGGCGGCTGGATTGCGTCGGAGCAAAATGCCAATGAGCGATTTTTGTGACGACCTGTCGATTGAACTCTTCGGGGAAGGGTGAATGGATATCGTGCGTGCGCAGGCCCGCCTCGACATGGCCGACAGGAACGCCTGCGTAAAAAGCCGCCATCGTAGTGGCGTAGGCGGTGGTGGTATCTCCGTGGACCAGCACGGCATCGGGACGCTGCTCTTTCAGGACCTCGCGCATCCCGAGGAGCACAGAACTGGTCACATCAAACAGGTCCTGTCCGGCCCGCATCAGATTCAGATCGATATCTGGCTGGATCTCAAAGATATTCAACACCTGATCCAGCATCTGACGGTGCTGGGCGGTCACGCAGACCACGGTCTCAAAAGCTGGATCAGCCTGGAACGCATGCACAAGCGGTGCCATTTTGATGGCTTCGGGGCGGGTGCCAAAAACGATGAGGATTTTCATATTGTTCCTGAGGCGTGACTGTGTGCGAACGCGTATGCCGTGCACGGAGGCAGAATCGGTTGAAGTGTATTTTAGGGGGTAATTTATGCGGGTATAAACATCCACACAGCTGCCAGGCCCATCACGGCTGTGGTGATCCACCCAAGCACCTGCATGGAACGTGGGGCAACAAACTGACCCATGACGGACTCTTTGGAGGCCAGCAACAAAATGACGACCAACAGAGGCACCGCAACTACGCCATTGATCACTGCGCTCCAGAAGAGCGCTTTCATGGGGCTGATGGGTGAGTACTGGATTGCCAGCGCAGCAAGCACACTGAGCGCGATCACACCATAAAAGCCTGTGGCTTCTTTGATATTGCGCTCAAGTCCCCAGCTCCAGCCCATGGTCTCGGCCAGGGCATAGGCCGCTGAGCCTGCAAGTACCGGCACACCAATCAAACCAACGCCCAGAATGCCAACGGCGAACAGGATATAGGCAAATTCACCTGCAATCGGACGTAAGGCACTGGCGGCCTCGGCTGCCGTCGTGATATCCGTGATCCCAGCGGTGTGCAGGGTGACTGCGGTGGCGAGAATAATAAAGTAAGCAGTCACATTCGAGTAAAGCATGCCGCTCCAGGTGTCCCAGGAAATCCTGCGCAGTTCAGGCATGGCCTCGGCTGGATCGGTTATCAGCGGTTTGGTGCCTGGTGTGGCCTCCATGTCTTCGACTTCTTCGGAGGCCTGCCAGAAGAAAAGATAGGGGCTGATGGTCGTCCCGAAAATCCCCACGACGACTGCTGCAGTATTGGCATTGAAGGTAATCTGTGGCCAGACGGTGCGTGTGAGCACCTCACCCCAGGGAACGTGGACGGTCAGGAGCACGGCAGCATAGGCGAGCAGCGATAAGGTTAGCCACTTTAAAAACGACACATACCGGTGGTAGGGAACAAAGACCTGCAGTAAGAGAGACGCAAAGACAAATACTGCAGTCATGAGGTGACGATCAACACCCGTGACGAGTTCCGCGACCTCGCCCATAGCGGCGACATCGGCAGCGATGTTGAGCACATTGGCAATCAGCAGCAACAGCACTACGCTAAACAATACGTAGGGCGGAAAGGCGCTTTTGATATTGGCGGCGAGTCCACGACCGGTGACGCGTCCAATACGTGCACAGGTCGATTGCACAGCTGACATGAGAGGGTAGGCCAGTGGCATGGTCCACAGCATATTCAGCCCAAACTGCGCACCGGCTTGTGAGTAGGTGACAATGCCACTGGGGTCATCATCGGCCACACCCGTGATCAAGCCCGGCCCCACACGCGAGATGGGGTGTTTTTTAAAGCGTGTCCAGAGTGTACGCAAGCTGATCATGGGGCAGTCTACTCGCTTGGGCTCAGGATGCCTTGCAAAATCATTGCGCCCTCAAGATTGCCGGTCGGTGGGACGGGTGGGTAACGACCGTGAGCGAGTAAATCTGTCAGTGCCTG
>CANBUF010000243.1 GCA_947372575.1 Alcaligenaceae bacterium
ATTTCGCGTCCGGTCATGAACAGCTCAAATCGCTCGGTAATACCAGGGCGAGTGTCAGATTCGCGCGCGAGTGGTGAAACCTCGATGGGGTAGTCGATGATGTAGGTCGGGTGCCAGAGCAGTGCTTCAGCAGTTTCTTCGAAAAGCGCAAGTTGCAGAGCACCGATGCCTGCACGTGCCAGATTCGGGGCCTCGACATCGACGCCGCGCTTTTTGAGCTGTGTACGGACAAATTCAATATCCGCGAGTTCGGCTTCGGTAAATTCAGGGACGTGTTCAAGAATCGACTGAACGATTGTGCGACGGTGGAAAGGCTGCGACAGATCAAGCACGCGCTCCTGATAGGTCAGTGTCGCGCTCCCAGTTGCGTGGATCGCCGCTTGACGAATGATTTGTTCGGTAAAGTCCATCAGCCACTGGTAGTCAGTGTAGGCCGCGTAAAACTCCATCATGGTGAACTCTGGATTGTGCCGTGGACTCACACCTTCGTTGCGAAAGTTGCGGTTAATTTCAAACACACGCTCAAAACCACCCACCACCAGACGTTTGAGATATAACTCGGGTGCAATACGTAAGAACATCTCCATGTCCAGAGCATTGTGATGCGTCTCGAATGGCTTGGCCGCCGCGCCGCCAGGAATGGCATGTAGCATTGGAGTTTCGACTTCGACAAAGTCGGCATCAAGCATGACTTGCCGGATCGCGCCAATCGCTTTGCTGCGTGCGGCAAACGTCTGACGTGTTTGTTCGGTCATGATCAGATCAACGTAACGCTGACGGTAACGCAACTCCTGATCGGCAATACCATGGAATTTATCAGGCAAAGGGCGCAGGGATTTTGCGAGTACGCGCGCGGTGGCTGCATGGATGGACAGTTCACCTTTGTTTGTTTTAAACATCGTACCGGTGACCGCAATAATGTCACCGATATCCCATTGTTTAAAAGAATCGTAATTTTCTTCGCCCAGACTGTTGCGATCGAGGTAAATCTGAATGCGACCTGTGCTGTCCTGCAATGTCGCAAAACTCGCCTTGCCCATCACGCGTTTGAGCATCATGCGTCCGGCCACTGAAGCCGGGATCGCTGCTTCAGCAAGGGGTGCTTGTTCCAGTTCACCAAAGGCCGTGTGCAACTTGGCAGCGCGGTCCTTGGGGACAAAATCATTAGGGAAGGCAACGCCTTTTTCGCGGATCGCAGCGAGTTTGCCGCGACGCTCGGCAATCAGATGGTTTTCGTCAACGTGGGGGGTTTGGGTGTCGGTCATGATCAGAATGTATGTTGACGGATATCGTCGATAGTTGTTTTGCCAAAGCTGTCGCTTTCCATCGCAAGCAGTAGGCGATGGGCGACATCTTCGGGCGTGGCAAGCTGTTTGTTCTGGTAGAAGTCCAGGAATCTGTCGAGCGATGGCAAGTCGGCTTTGGGTGTCGAGCGGATCGTCTGCTGCATACCAGTATCGATCACGCCCGGCGCCATGGATACAATTTTGGCATGTGCGCCTTCATCGAGTTGTGCGCATTCGGCATAACGATCCATGGCTGCTTTAGTCGCGCAATACACACCCCAGCCTGACGAAGGGCTACGCCCGGCGCCAGAGGAAATCAGCATGATGCGTCGATCCGTGGTGTGGCGAGTGGCGGACAAAACCTGAGCCGTCAGATAGATCGGAGCGGTGATGTTGATCAGAAAGGACTGGTTGATTGCATGCAGATCTGTCAGGGCACTGGACTGGGCAATGGGCGTGACGACCCCTGCATTCTGGATCAGACGGATACACTCAAACCCTGTCACAAGCGTGTGCAATTGCTGACCAGCTCGTTCAATCGCAGCCATATCGCTCAAATCGACTTCGATTTGAGTCAGGGTTGCATGGTACTCACGTGCCAGATTCTCGAGAGCCTTTGAAGATTTACGTGCCAGGGTGACGACATGGGTGCCTGAGCCATCCTGAGTGCTGCCAGCGGCGCGCAAGACCTGTTCGGCCAAGGCCGCGCCCAATCCGCGTGAGGTTCCTGTCAGGATCATGATTTTTTTCATTACTTGCCGCGCTCCATGCTCATGTCGATAAATATAGTGAAGGGCCTTGCCCAGTAAGAATAATCAAGCGCCCGCCTAGACGCCTTGCTTCAGACTCGCCTGAATAAACGGGTCGAGGTCACCATCCAATACTTTTTGGGTATTGGAGATTTCGACGTTGGTCCGCAAATCCTTGATACGGCTTTGATCAAGCACATAGGAACGAATCTGGTGACCCCAGCCGACATCAGTTTTGGCATCTTCCATCTTTTGTTGTGCTGCCATGCGATTACGCATTTCAAGTTCGAACAAACGTGACTTAAGCATTTGCATGGCTTCGGCACGGTTGCGATGCTGAGAACGGTCGTTCTGGCATTGCACCACGATATTGGTCGGTACGTGCGTAATCCGGACCGCCGAATCTGTCTTGTTAATGTGCTGACCACCCGCGCCACTGGCACGGTAGGTATCGACACGTAAGTCTGCCGGATTGATTTCGATTTCGATCGAATCATCGACCTCGGGGTAGACAAAGACGCTGGCAAAGGAAGTATGGCGACCGCCTGAGGAATCAAAGGGACTCTTGCGCACAAGGCGGTGTACGCCACTTTCGGTTCTCAGGAAACCGAACGCATATTCACCCTCGATCTTGATCGTGGCAGATTTGATTCCAGCCACTTCACCATCGGACTCTTCGAGAATTTCGGTTTTAAAGCCTTTACGTTCTGCATAGCGCAGATACTGGCGTAACAGCATCGAGGCCCAGTCCTGCGCTTCGGTACCGCCAGCTCCTGCCTGAATATCCAGAAAGCAATTGAGCGGATCGGCCGGATTTGAAAACATCCTGCGGAATTCCATGCCCTCGAGCGTAGTTTGAAACTGCTCGGCATCGGCCTCGATGGCCTGGAGTGTCTCGTCGTCGGCATCGGACGCCGCGAGTTCAAACAGTTCTTGGGCATCGATGATCGACTGGGCCAGTGACGTCAGTGTGGTGACGACATCTTCGATGCTTTTTTTTTCGCGCCCAAGTTCCTGGGCACGTTTGGGATCATTCCAGACACCCGGATCTTCTAATTCTGCATTGACAACGTGCAAGCGCTCAGCTTTGACATCGTAGTCAAAGATACCCCCGAAGAGCCTGCTCGCGGGACGCGTAATCAGCAAGGCGGGAGGAAATGAGGTTCTGACGTTCTGCTTCCATCTGTTTGAATTCCAGCAAGTAATGTTTAAATTAGCCTAGCATTTTAACTGGCAATTTTTTGATCGCGGCGCAGGAACGCTGCGGTGGAATTTCTATGGCTGTTTTGATGTCATTTTATGGAACCGTGCAGGCAAATATTGATAGATTTTTTGATGCCATCTCATGGGACGGCGCAGGCGTATTCGATCACCAGCTGGACCGATACCATGCCATTCCAGACGTTTTGCTCGAGTCTGTATGCCACGCGAACAAATTCAGGCAGACTTTCGGCATGTCCGAACCAGATCGCGTCAAAACGCTGGTGTCCTCGCTCCAGAGACAGTTTGAGATGCTTTTCACCGACGAGTTTTTGATTGCGCACCATGAAGTCGTCCAGAAATAAGGGCGGAGCAAAGCCAGCACCCCAGACTTGCTGCTGCAACATGGTGGCAACCTGTGCATTGGCATAGCCTGGTTCAAGTGAGCCATCGGTCTCGATCAAGGGTTCAAAGGACTTGCGTCCCGTCATTTCGATCACAGCCTGCTCAAATGCAGGTCCGAACCGATCAAAGTCTTCGCGCCCCAGGGTTAATCCCGCCGCCATCGCATGGCCACCGAATTTTCGGATCAACCCAGGGTACCGCTTGGAGACAAGATCGAGTACATCGCGCAAGTGCACATCGGGTATGGAGCGTCCGGAGCCACGTAATTCGTCATCACCTGCCGGTGCAAAGGCGAGGGTTGGGCGAAAGAATTTTTCTTTAAGACGCGAGGCCACCAGGCCGACCACGCCTTGGTGCCACTCAGGATGGAACACGCAAACCGAGGCACCAACAACCCCGGCCTGGATGTCATCAGTGGCTGCTAGAGCTTGGTCGCGCATGACACCTTCGATTTCGCGTCGCTGCCGATTAATGGTGTCCAGTTCGCGCGCAAGCTC
>CANBUF010000244.1 GCA_947372575.1 Alcaligenaceae bacterium
TCTTTCCATAGCTTTTCCTTTGCCAATTATCACGATCCCGCCCATATGGGGTGGGGCAATCTGCGGGTGATCAATGAGGACAGGATTGCTCCGGGAACGGGGTTCGGTACGCACGGTCACCGGGATATGGAAATTATCAGTTACGTCATGACGGGCAATCTGGCGCACAAAGACAGCATGGGGAACATCAAGGGAATCCCGCCGGGGGATATTCAGCGCATGAGTGCGGGCCGTGGGGTGCAGCATAGCGAGTTCAATCACGCTGAAGGCGAAACCACCCATTTTTTACAGATCTGGATCGAGCCTTCAATCAAGGGGATTGAGCCAGGTTACGAACAAAAGACAGTGCCAGAGGCGCAAAAGCGAGGTCGTCTCCAATTGGTCGCTGCTCCCGAAGGCGGACCCACCACGGTCGCGATACATGCCGATGCACGCTTGTACGCAGGGCTGTTTGAGGCAGGCGAGCAGGCAGAGTTGTCGCTGACTGCCCTGCGCAAAGCCTATATATTTTTGGTCAAAGGAACGCTGAAGGTCAATGGCCATGCCCTGAGTGCCGGGGATGCCGCCTTGCTGGACGATGAACCTCTGATCCGGCTGAGTGAAGGGACTCAGGCGGAGGTTCTGGTTTTTGATCTGGCGGCTTGATGCAAACCTTGCACGAGCTTGATGCCAGGTTTGCACGTGCAGATCGGTGATTCATTGTTTTTTTGAAGCTTGTTTGTGGTGATTCATCCGGTTGTGGTGAATCATCAGTTGCATGAAAGATATTTGTTAATTGAACGTTTATTGTTTATTTCACTTAAAGACTTAAAGGAATGCACGCTATGTTGAACGCACTTCAAAACCCTTTCGCACTTCTTGGCCGTTGGTTACTGGCTGCTTTGTTTTTACCTGCCGGCATTGCAAAAATATCCGGTTTTGCAGGGACCGTAGGCTACATTGCATCTGTTGGCTTGCCAATGCCCACTGTTGCTGCTGCGATCGCACTGATCGTTGAAGTGCTGGGTGGCTTGGCACTGATCCTTGGCTTTGGTACGCGTGTGGCTGCTATTGTGCTGGCGATTTTTACGCTGGTGGCCTCGTTTAACTTCCATCCTTACTGGGCGGTGGCAGCAGACCAGCAAATGATTCCTTTCTTGCTTTTCTACAAAAACATCGCCGTCGTGGGTGGCTTGCTGATCCTGGCTGCCTTTGGTGCCGGTGCCTATAGTCTCGATGCAAAACGTGCGCATTAAAACGTGCACATCAAAACATTAGCAATCTAATGCACTCTCAATATAAGGAGTTTTAAACATGTCCAAAATTATCGTGGTCTATCATTCAGGTTACGGTCATACCAAACGCATGGCTGAGTCCGTTGCGCAAGGCGCCGGTGCAGAATTGCTGGCGATTGATGCCGAGGGTAATTTACCTGAGCACGGTTGGGAAACATTGGCTGCAGCGGATACGATTGTGTTCGGTTCGCCTACTTACATGGGTGCTCCCAGCTGGCAGTTTAAGAAGTTTGCCGATGCCTCCTCCAAGCCTTGGTTTAGCCAGGCTTGGAAGGACAAGTTGTTTGCCGGCTTTACCAATAGCGCTAGTTTGAATGGCGATAAAGGCAGCACACTGAGCTATTTCGTCACACTGGCCATGCAGCATGGTGGCTTCTGGGTCGGTACTGGCATGTTGCCTGCGAATTCAAAGGCATCGACACGCAGCGACCTCAATAATATGGGAAGCTCGGTCGGTGCGATGGCGCAGTCTCCATCGGACGCAAGTGTTGACGAAATGTTCGCCGGCGATCTCGAAACCGCAGCATCGTTTGGCAAGCGTATTGCCGCTGCGACAGCCAAGCTGGCATAACGCTGAGCGGTTTGAATACTCGGTGGTCTTGAAGGAGCCGGACTTGCCCGTTGCAAGTCCGGTTTTTTGTAATTTTGTGATTGTCAGACAGGATTTTCCAAATTTGGAAAGTCACGGGTATGAACATGGGCCAACAAAGCGATAATATTGGGCTTAATGCTGACGCTCCAGATAAACCGGGTCTGACAAAATGAAAAAAATACTCCTGGGTTGTATCGCCGATGACTTTACCGGCGCAACCGATCTTGCAAATAATCTCGTGCGCGCGGGTATGCGTGTCGTCCAGACTATTGGTGTGCCCAGTGGCCCGCTGGATGCTGATGTGGATGCCGTCGTGGTGTCCCTGAAATCCCGAACAATTGCACCTGCAGTCGCTGCGCATCAGTCTGTCGATGCGTTGAAATGGCTCAAAGAGCAGGGGGCTCAGCAGATTTATTTTAAATACTGCTCAACCTTTGACTCTACTGCTCAGGGCAATATCGGTCCGGTCACGGATGCACTGATGGCAGCCATGCACACGGACTTTACGATTGCCACGCCTGCTTTTCCGGATGCAGGTCGAACAGTCTTCAAAGGCTATCTGTTTGTCGGCGATGTGTTGCTGCACGAAAGCGGTATGCAAGACCATCCGCTCACGCCGATGACAGACCCGAACCTGGTCCGTGTTCTCCAGGCGCAGACACGACATAAAGTGGGTCTCATTGATTACAAGGTTGTGGCACTCGGCTCCGAGGCCATTCGGGCACGCATCGCGGCTCTAAAAGCAGAAGGCGTGGGGATTGCGATCGTCGATGCAGTGAGTAATGCTGATCTGCTAAAACTGGGTCCTGCGCTAAAAGATATGCCTCTGGTGACGGCAGGCTCGGGCGTGGCAATCGGCTTGCCAGGTAACTTTGGGATTGCCCCAAATCCGCAGGCTGCAGCCTTGCCGGCTCCCGCGGGATTACAAGCCATTCTGTCTGGCAGTTGCTCACGTGCGACGAATCTGCAGGTAGCAGACTTTATCTCGACTGGACGTCCCGCTTTTGTACTGGATCCACTGCGGCTTGCAAATGGCTCCTCTCTGATAGAAGAGGCGCTTGCCTGGGCCGCGCCCAAGTTACAGGATGGTCCCGTGTTGATTTATTCGACAGCGCAACCCGATAGTCTCAAACACATTCAGGAGCAGCTTGGTGTGAGCGCAGCTGGAGAAATCGTCGAACAGGCACTCGCGCGTATCGCCCAGGGCCTCATCGAAATGGGGGTTGGTCAACTGGTCGTCGCGGGTGGGGAGACCTCCGGTGCAGTGGTGCAGGCGCTTGGTATCGATCAATTGCAAATCGGTGCCCAGATCGATCCTGGTGTGCCTTGGTGCGCTGGCAACGGTATTCACATTACTTTGAAATCCGGTAATTTTGGTACACCGGATTTTTTCACCAAAGCCTTCAACTGGATTGCGTGATGGGCGTATTCGTCAATACTTCGGAGATCGATTTTTTACGTGCCGAGATCTGCCGTGTTGGTAAAAGTCTGTTTGACCGTGGCTATGTGCATGGCTCGACAGGCAATATCAGCGCACGGCTTCCCGATGAGCTGGGCGGTGGTTTTCTCATTACGCCCACCGATGCCTGCCTCGGATTTCTGGAGCCTGAGCGGCTTTCGCATGTTGATGCCGAAGGTCAACAACTCCGTGGTGATCGCGCGAGCAAAACACTTGCACTGCATCGAAGTATTTACGCTGCGGCAGCCTCTGCAAAGTGTGTGATTCATACACATTCGTCTCATCTGGTTGACCTGACGTTGCGAGGCGTTTGGTGTGCGCAGGATATTGTTCCGCCCTTGACACCTTATTATGTAATGAAGGTCGGTCATGTGCCACTCATCCCATACTTTCGTCCAGGTGACCCTCAGGCGGCTCAAGATATTGCGAAATGCATCGCATCACATGCGGCTCGAGGCTTGAACTTGCGTGCCGTGATGTGTGATCGGCTAGGTCCGCAAGTCTGGCACGAAACGCTGGCCAGTGCGATGGCGACTCTCGAAGAACTCGAAGAAACCGCCAAGCTCTGGTTGCGTTCAAATGGTTCGGTTATTCCACTTTCAAAAAATGCAATTGAAGAATTGCGCCAACAATTTAATGTCTCCTGGTAAAAAAATGAATATTCTGATTACAGGTGGTGCTGGCTTTTTAGGAACCTTGCTCACGCGTGCCTTGCTTGAGCGTGGCACATTGTGCGGCCAGGCCATATCAACGATCACGGTCACAGATTTGGTTGCACCCTCACACCCCTCTGTGGTT
>CANBUF010000245.1 GCA_947372575.1 Alcaligenaceae bacterium
TGCCAGGTCCAGCCCGCTCGCGAGAATCAGGCCGATGGCCACAGGCACCAGAGCATCCTGTGCAAGGCGAAAGCCCGCCGTACCGGCAACCTTTGTACTGAGCCGGCCAATCATGAAGGCCAGCAGGCAAGCTGGCAGGAGCATGGAAAAGGTCGCCACTAGCAGGCCGGCCAGCCCCGCAACCTGCCAGCCGACGAGGCTGACAATGACAACGTTCGGGCCTGGAGTGATCTGCGTCACGGCAAACAGCTGCATGAATGTCGCATCGTCCATCCAGCGCAAGACATCGACGACTTCGTGTCGCAGCGCTGGCAGCACTGCATTCATGCCGCCGATCGCAATCAGCGAAATCATTGAAAACGTGCGTGCCAGTTGGCCGAGGATGCTGGTTTCGGTCATTTCTTTCTCAGCACAATCGTCAGCAGCAATGCCGTGGGTACAAGCGCCAGCACCACATAGACCAGGGGCCAGCGCACGAGCAGAATGCCTGCAATGGCTAGACAGATTATGAGCCAGCCCGCCAGTCCAGGCTTGAGTTTGAGGGCCATTTTCAGACCCGCAGCGATCACCATGCCGGCGGCGGCCGCGCCTGCGCCTGATAGCGCAATGCTGACGGCGGGCAGGCTGGAGAATTTGTTATAAAGCGCAGCCAGCACGATCAGGATCATGATCGGAAGAATCATGATGGCTAGTACGCTGACCAGAGAGCCTTTTACACCTTGAAAGCGGTCGCCAATGATGACCGAGGCATTCACGACGTTCGCACCCGGTAATACCTGTCCCATGCCTAATACGGTTGCGTATTCTTTTTCGGTTAGCCACTGACGCTTTTCGACAATCACGTGACGTGCCATGACAGCGACGCCTCCGAACCCGAGCACGCCGATGGTGGCAAAGCCCTTAAAGAGTTCGGTAAGGGAAACGGTGCGTGGCGTTGGATTCATTTCAGTTCAGGTCGCGTGGCATCCGAGATGCCTCAAGGCATTAGGAAAATGATTAGCGGACGTCCCGCGAGTCGACGTCAGTGACGTCTTTGCTTTGCAAAAAACCTTTGGTCTGTACGGACTTCCGACGTGATTGGCGCGTCATCCAGTATTCTTTGACATCGAAAGGTTTGCCACGAATCGTCGAAACCAGCATCAGCACGAATATGGCCAGCACGGTTGAGATCATGAAAACCACGGCCATGAACAGCCCAACCAGGGCGAACATGACAAAAATGACTGTTCGTGCGATACGCTGGATCAAATGATTTATCTCGAGTTATCTGGCTTTGAACAACCAAACGGTCGTTCAACTGCCAAAATTGTAAGCCACAACAGGAATATGAAATGAGTGTAACGATAGCAGACGTGCGAAAGGCCCTTGAGGGCCTGATTGACCCGAATACGGGCGTTTCAATCAGTGCTGTCGTCAAGGATGCACAGATTCAGATAACGACCACTCAGGTAAAGATTGATTTAGTCCTTGGTTACCCTGCGCGTTCAGAGTTCGATGCGTTGCGTGCACGGATCGTGGCAGCACTACAGCCTGCTGGTGCGGCTGAGGTGGTGATCAATCTCTCGTCCAAAATCGTTGCCCATGCGGTGCAGCCTGGCGTGGCCTTGGTGCCCGGTGTGCGTAATATCATTGCTGTAGCTTCAGGCAAAGGCGGTGTCGGCAAGAGTACGACGGCCGTCAACCTGGCGTTGGCGCTGCAAGCCGAGGGCGCGCGTGTCGGGATCCTCGATGCCGACATCTATGGTCCGAGCATGCCAACGCTGCTAGGTGTCTCGCAGCGTCCCGATAGTACCGATGGCAAGACCATGTCGCCGGTTGTCGGCTACGGAATTCAGGTGAATTCGATTGGTTTTCTTATTAAAGAGGATTCCCCTGCGATTTGGCGTGGCCCCATGGTGACTCAGGCACTCGAGCAATTATTGCGCCAGACAAACTGGGATGATCTCGATTACCTGATTGTGGATATGCCCCCCGGCACAGGCGACATTGCGCTGACGCTGGCCCAGAAAGTGCCAGTGGTGGGTGCGGTCATCGTCACCACCCCACAGGATATTGCCCTGCTCGATGCCCGCAAAGGCTTGCGTATGTTCGAAAAGGTAGGGGTCCCGATCCTGGGGATTGTCGAAAACATGGCGATTCATATTTGCACGAATTGTGGGCATGCCGAGCATATTTTCGGTCAGGGCGGTGGCAAAAAAATGTCCGAAGACTTTCAGGTCAGCTGGTTGGGCAGCCTGCCACTGGCTATGTCCATTCGCGAACAGGCGGATGCAGGCACACCGACTGTGGTGTCGGCTCCCCAAAGCGAAGCGGCCCGTCTATATAGTGAAATCGCCCTGAAACTAGCCGGCAAAGTCGCGACCTTACCGCGAGATCTCAGCGATAAATTCGGTGTAATTTCGGTTAAAAAAACCTGACATTGGTCGCAATGAGGGGGGCTTGCTCCCCTTAGGCGCTGAGAGAGGTAAAATTCGCGGTCTTGACACTGATTTAGAGGCTCCGCGCCATGAGCATTAAAAGCGACAACTGGATTCGCCGTGTAGCGCAATCTGAAGGCATGATCGAACCCTTTGAGCCGGGTCAGGTGAGATCGAACGCGTCCGGCAAGATTGTCAGCTATGGCACAAGCAGTTATGGCTACGATGTCCGTTGCGCCAACGAATTCAAAATTTTTACCAATATCAATTCCACGATCGTGGATCCCAAGAATTTCGATGAAAAATCATTTGTCGATTTCAAGGGTGACATCTGCATTATTCCTCCCAACTCCTTTGCGCTGGCGCGTACGGTCGAGTATTTTCGTATTCCGCGCAGTGTGCTCACGATATGCCTGGGCAAAAGCACCTATGCACGTTGCGGCATCATTGTGAACGTGACGCCTCTGGAGCCCGAATGGGAAGGCCACGTGACGCTCGAGTTTTCAAACACCACACCGCTGCCCGCCAAAATTTACGCTGGCGAAGGTTGCGCCCAGATGCTGTTTTTTGAAAGCGATGAAGTCTGCTCGACCTCCTATAAAGATCGTGGCGGCAAATATCAGGGCCAGCAGGGTGTGACGCTGCCTCGCACTTAAGCCATCTGCTGTCATCAAATTCGCTTAATCAGGCTTTATAGTTGCCCGATTTTCCACCTTAGATTGTTTGCGGAGTCCTTCGCATGAAATTTCGTTTTCCTATTTTCATCATTGACGAAGACTACCGGTCAGAGAATGCTTCGGGTTTAGGCGTGCGTGCGCTCGCCTCTGCAATCGAAGCTGAGGGCATGGAGGTCATTGGTGTCACCAGTTACGGTGACCTGAGTTCCTTTGCCCAGCAGCAAAGTCGCGCGAGCGCCTTTATCCTGTCTATCGATGACGAAGAGTTCGATGTGGACTCTCCCGAGGACGTTGCCGGGGCGATTAAAAACCTGCGCACCTTTATCGGTGAATTGCGTTTTCGTAATGCGGATATTCCAATTTATCTGTACGGTGAGACCCGCACGTCCGAACACATTCCTAATGACATCTTGCGTGAATTGCATGGTTTCATTCACATGTTCGAAGACACACCAGAGTTCGTCGCGCGCCATATTATTCGCGAGGCACGCAGCTATGTTGATAGCCTGCCGCCACCGTTTTTCCGCTAACTGGTCAAGTATGAGCAGGATGGTTCTTATTCGTGGCATTGCCCTGGGCATTCGGGTGGTGTTGCGTTTCTTAAGAGCCCTGTGGGTCAGATGTTTCACCAGTTTTTTGGTGAAAACATGTTGCGTGCCGACGTGTGTAATGCTGTGGATGAATTGGGTCAGTTGCTCGACCATACGGGTCCGATTGCTGAGTCCGAACTCAATGCGGCACGTATTTTTCATGCCGATCACTGCTACTTCATTACCAACGGCACCTCAACCTCGAACAAGGTCGTGTGTCATGCCAACGTCGCGGCAGACGACATCGTTGTCGTGGATCGTAACTGTCACAAGTCAATCTTGCACGCCATTACGATGACGGGTGCGATTCCGATTTTCTTGCGTCCGACACGTAACCACATGGGGATTATCGGACCGATTCCGCTTGCTGAATTTGAACTCGAAAGTATTCAAAAGAAAATCGATG
>CANBUF010000246.1 GCA_947372575.1 Alcaligenaceae bacterium
CTGACGTACTTGGGCTGCTTAATTGAGGCCAGAGTGAGTATGCAAAAAAACAGCTGATTCAGAAACGAATTATCCTCAGGAAAACCAGCGCAGAAATGCTGCAGAACTTAAAGCGACCGATCCAAGGATAAATGACAGTATCCACACTGATCGACGCTTAGTCGCTGGCCATTGGGTATCAAACCATGCGTACGTTGTGGCAAGACAAAAACCAAGCATGACACACGCGATCTTAATAAGTAGTGCGAAGATCGCTACGCCTTGGATATCTGGCAGATGCTGATAATAAAGATAGGTCACGATTCCGAATAATGCCCCGCTCGTACCTTGAACTGCCCAAGCACATGCCTGCAGGATTGCGACATGTCGCTTGGGCTGACCGTCTGCAAAAAACAGACCATACGCACCAAGTCCGACAATAGATACCGCGCCAAAATTATGGGCGATCTGAATCAGGGCGTATAAAAAGTTTTGCATATGGTCATTGGGAAGTATTAACTGTGACCGTACTCTGCACACCAGTCAGACTATGGTCGACTCTGGCTTCCTTCACAACGATGACATGCTTTCCGGGATTCAGTGCGGGCAAATCGACAGTACAGGGACAACCCGTGACGTTGCGGACAACGATTGGTTTTTGCTCATCAATATAGACATGTAGGTGATTACCTTCTGGCCCCAGTTGCACGGTATAAGTTAGTTTGTTGACCGTAGGGCCCTGCAGGGATACGCCATCCATGGGCGAGAGGATCTTGATAGATCCTGGATCTGCGGCAAAGCTTGCGCCTGCTAATGCAAGTAATGCGGCTGTAGTAAACAACAAAACGCTATTGATATGTTTCATGACACTCTCCTTAACAACACAAGACTTAAATAAAACTCTCCTTGGGAAAATCAGACAATGAAAATAGGGTCGAAATTAAACGGGCCGGAACAACAAGACAGGTTTAGTGGCAACACGGACAATCGACTCGGCGACACTACCAAGTACAAAGTGCTTGAACCCACGGCGCCCATGTGTGCCGACTACGATCACATCGGCTGGCCAGGCGTCTGCCTCATTGGCAAGTGCTTCTGCAATCCGGGGTGCGATTTCGGTCGTCTCTAAAAAACTTACCTGTGACACGACACTTGCATCCGCTGCAATTTGTGTTGCATGTTTAAGTACTTTTTTTCCTTCCTTTTTAAGAGCGGAAACCATCTCATCAATGCTGATGAATTCGACCTCTGGATGCACACCGTAGACATCAACCACATACGCGATGCGCAATTCAGAGCCGCATTCCTTGGCAAGATTGAGTGCTTCTTTCAACGCGAAATTAGCGGTGTCGCTACCGTCGACCGCGACAAGAATATGCTTAAACATAGAATCCCCTTGGTTCGACCAGTCATCAGTATCAACTGACTGACCAATCACGTTACTTTTATACTAAACCTTAAGTATGTGACTGTCCATCACCGCAGTTGCTGGGGAGAGTTTCGGATCCATTGTGATAATTTTTGGGGGATTAAAAACCATAATTGTCTGTGTATCTGCTGGGTCGGGATTCGACCTAGGCGACTAGCTGAAGCACTGCACACATACAGGCAATAAGAGACAAACCAGGAAATACTTCAGTATTTTTGTAATTTGCGCTGCGGGCACGAGCAACCTATCTGAGGAACTGAAGACATCACTTATCCCTGGGTTACGTCATAATATGCATATTCGCCACTGCTAGCCTTTCTGTTGCTCACTAAAGAAACCGGATGGCAGTTCAGTTATTACAGGATTATTTATGCTGCCGAACCGATTCATTCTTTTGTTGGCCTTAATGGCAAGCCTTGCTGGTTGTGCAAGCAATGGCAACTCTGACAGCTGGTCTGACGTTGCCATATTGCCCAATATGACCAACGTACCAGAATTGCATTACACAGAAGACGGCTTTGATCCGCCTTTTGATTTTTATTAATGCACGCTTGTAGTATTTGATAAGTTGGCGGTTTCAAGCCCCAAACTTATCTTTTTAAAATGGCAGTGAGCCTGTCAACCAGTAGCGATTTGCACTCGTACCGCCATTTTGTTCAAGGTAGGCTTGAACTGAATCAGGCAAGGTACCTGTACGACGTGCCCATATTGCTTTAATTTGACTATTTAGCGGACCGTTCCAGCTGAGATTTAGGCCCACGCCCTGTAGCGCATAAAAATTATTTTCAGGGGCGCTAGCGAAGCCTGTGGTTTTATAGGTTTGCACATTGGCGTAATCATAAAAACCAGCCACTTGAAATCCCGCGTTAAGATTCATTCGCAATTCAAGTGTAGTCAGATTTCCCTGCGTTGATGCGCCCTGCCCCATTGTGTATGCACGCACGCTATACGGACCTCCCATATACAACTGCTCTGACACGTCCAGATTCTTGTTGGCACTCTGGCCAGATATGGATCCATACACACTAAAATCTCGAAAAACGCTCTGCTGTCTATTAAATGAGTACCTGAGCTTTGTGAATCCTCCCTCCGTCTGAGGACCAATCTGATCCGCCACCTGACTTGGCGAAGCGTTTAAATTCACCTGACCGAACGTCATCATTAGGGATCCAGTACTCACAGCACCATTCCCAAAGCCATCAATCCGATTACCTGACAACCCTAATTGAAATGTGCTTGTGTTGTATTGACTGGATATTCCATTGATATTTGTATTGTAGAAATCGTTATGGTTGTAATTACCCAGGACAAACAGATTTTGTTGGCGACTTCGAATGATGGGATAACTCGATTCAAACCCTGCTGTTCGCGCCTCACCGTTAGCATGCAAATCTGTAAACGCAGGATTAATCACACGATAATTCATAAAACTGCCATTGATTCCCATTCGCAACCCATCACGACCGACAGGTGCAGTCAGAGACACGCGTCCATAATCAGTTCCATCGGAATATAGTCCGTAGACTGTAAGCTGTTCATTGAATCCTAGCGCACCATTAACGCTTACGCTGGCTGTCGTTCTCACATTGCCGGTGGAAGGATCTCCGTAATTATCAACACCAACCTGTCCGTAAATGATTGGTTTGTCTGTGACTTTCACAGCCAAAATTGTTTCGCCAGGGTTGTTGCCCTGCTGCAAATCGCCAACAATCGTTACACCCGGCAAATCATTAATGAGTAGAAGCGCACGATCTAGATGATTGAGAGACAGTAGCGTATTGAGTGGAATATTTTTGTCAAGCCAGGAGCGAATTGTTTCGGTTGATATATGTTTTGACTGATTATCAATCTTGACGCCACCAAGTCTGGCTTCAATAATTTGGATCGTCACCGTACCATTGGTGATGTCCTGTGAAGGCAAAAATGCTCGAACCAACCAGCCTCGATCGCGATACAGCTCCGATACCACGGCAGCCGCTGCCTGAAGTTGAGTAAAACTAAGATTGTTATTGATATAGTTTTTCAGTACTGCGTTCAGGTCACTTGCAGGTATTTGAAAGTTGCCAATAAATTCGAATTTTTTAATGAGGTACTTTTTTGCTTTTGAATTGTCTACGGGCGGGGCACCTGGAACTAGGTTAGGTAAAACCTCTGGCAGGGGCTCCCGAATAGAAGGCTGACTTTCAATTTCTTGAAGCAACGATCCTGAGGAAGGTTGCGCAATCGCTTCTGAGGAGAGGAGCAAAAAAAATAGAGAAATTAAAAACCTCAGGCTCATTCTAAACACTCCGATCTAGCACTATTCAAATACCTGTCAATAAATATTTATTATTTGAAAGCATATCGTTCGCTTTCAGACCATTACCAACAGGTTGAACGACGCTTGAATCTTTCATTTTTATTTTTGTAGTGAAATACTTTTTTTCAAGCGCGTCCTGTATAGCCCTCGTATCAGTCAAAATGGGCTCGTACGGGGTAATAGAATTTAATTTTTTTTGTGTCAGCGTATAAGAATTTTTCGGTATAGGTTGCACTTCAAAAGCGGTTCCTAACTGAACACTTTTTGACGCAAATGCTACGGCACTCATATCCATAGCAATTGTTGGGATCGAATTATTCGGTTTACCGTCTAGAGATATCATTTCAAACAGGAATTTCCCGGCTTGTTCTGACGTGGCGG
>CANBUF010000247.1 GCA_947372575.1 Alcaligenaceae bacterium
CTAACGCGACAGACTTTTAAGCGCCATCCGGATACCATCCGATACACTGATGCCATCAGGCAATGATTTCAGCGCTGCGAGGCCTTCGCGCTCTGAATAGCCGAGTGCGGTGAGTGCGTGCAGAATATCCGTCTGCCCGCTTTGCGCGACGCTAGGTGTGATGCCCAGGTCTGCGCCGAGTTTGCCTTTCATTTCCAGTAGCAGTCGTTCAGCTGTTTTTTTACCAATCCCCGGGATGCGGATGAGGTATGCCGTTTCCTGGAGTGTGATTGCTTGTGCCAGGTCAGCCACCGACATGCCGGACAGAACGGCTAATGCCGTGCGGGCACCAATGCCGCTGACTTTGACGAGCTCACGAAAGGCCGCGCGCTCCTCCTGACTTGAAAAACCAAACAGGATGTGGGCATCTTCGCGAACAGTCAGATGCGTCAGGATTGTCACTTTGCTACCCAATTCCGGTAGCGCATAAAAAGTGGTCATTGAAACGTCAATCTCGTAGCCTACACCTTGAACATCCAGGCCAATTCGCGGTGGTGTTTTGTCATAGAGCGTGCCAGTTAATCGTCCAATCATCAACGTATCCTCAATATTTCAATCATGGCATCGGCTGCAAGGTGAGGTGCAACTGTGATGCAGTGTTATATCTAAAGCTCCGCACAAGCAACGCTCAGCCTAGCAAACGGCCTGCCCGCACGCGCGAGCGGCCGCGCGAGGTACGGGACTGGTAATTGAGTCCGCCCAGCTTTTCAGACAAGGGTGCAAAGTGCGCATGGCAGATCGCGCAGGCTAGGGCGTCAGCAGAATCTGGAGCAGGCAGCCCATCGAGCGACAGGAGTCGCTGAACCATCATCTGTACTTGTTCTTTTGCAGCACGTCCGGCACCCACGACGGATTTTTTAATTTGTAGTGCGGTGTACTCATGGACCACCAGGTTTCTGTCTGCCAGGGCGCAGAGTGCTGCACCACGGGCCTGTCCGAGCAGCAGCGTGCTGGCAGGATTAGTATTCATGAAAACGATTTCGAGTGCCGCGATATCGGGTTGTGTTTCTTCGACGACTTGGCGCAAGTTGTCTAGAATCACTTTCAGGCGCAGTGTGAGCGTGATGTCGGTCGGGACCACGATCGTCCCGCTTGCAACATAGGTCAGTCTGGGACCTTGAACGTCGATCACACCAAAGCCGGTGCGGCGCAGGCCCGGATCGACGCCAAGGATGCGCATTAGCCCAGATCCATCAATGACGGAAGTGACGCATGCCGGTCAGCACCATCACAATATCGTGCTCGTCGGCTGCCGCAATGACTTCGTCGTCACGCATGCTGCCACCAGGTTGAATCACGCAGCTCGCACCCGCGGCGACCACGACATCCAGGCCGTCGCGAAACGGGAAAAACGCGTCAGACGCAACGGCGGAGTCTTTCAGTGTCAGTCCTGCATTTTCGGCTTTGATCGAAGCAATCCGGGCAGAGTCGATTCGGCTCATCTGTCCTGCGCCGACGCCAAGCGTCATGCTGTCGGCACAAAAAACGATGGCATTGGACTTGACGTATTTGGCGACCTTCCAGGCAAACATGAGATCTTGCAGTTGTGCCTCGGTGGGTTGCTTGCGCGAGACCACACGCAGATCAGCGGCCGTGATGGTGTGGGAGTCAGGCGTCTGCACGAGCCATCCGCCACCGACGCGTTTAACGTCGATGTCATTCTGACCGTCACCCATTGGGACTTGCAGGACACGTACGTTTTTCTTGGCGGCCAGCAATGCAAGCGCTGCCTCGTCGTACTCGGGGGCGAGCAGGACTTCGACAAATTGCGTGCTGATTGCCTGTGCGGTCGCGAGGTCAACCTTGCGATTAAAAGCAATGATGCCGCCAAAGGCTGAAGTCGGGTCGGTTTTGAATGCCTTGCCATACGCTTGGACAGCTGAATCAGCGGTCGCCACGCCACATGGATTGGCGTGTTTGACAATCACGCAGGCGGGAGCCGCGAAACTGCGGACACAATCCCAGGCCGCGTCGGCATCGGCAATGTTGTTATACGAAAGCTCTTTGCCTTGCAGTTGCCTAAAGTTACCCAGTAAGCCCGCTGGAACATAGGGATCGACGTAAAAGGCAGCACGCTGTTGTGCGTTTTCGCCATAGCGCAAGACTTGTTGCTGGTGGACCTGGAGTGTCAGAATGTCGGGCCAGGTCTGGCGAGCAGGCGTCGCGGTCTGTGCGGGCTCGGCCTCGACCAGACTGCTCAGGTAGGCCGCAATTGCGCCATCATAGGCGCAGGTGTGTGCGTAGACTTTGGTGGCAAGCGACAGACGCAGGCCATAGGATGTCGAGCCGCGCGCATCCATCTCGGCAAGCACGGTCGGGTAGTCGGCAGGATCAATCACCACCGTCACGCCACCTGCTTCGGTGCCGTGATTCTTAGCAGCCGCACGCAGCATGGCTGGGCCACCGATATCAATATTTTCAACTGCATCCTCAAAGCTGCACTCTGGTTTTGACACTGTTTCGCGAAAGGGATACAGGTTGACCACGAGCAAATCAATGCGGTCGATACCGTGCTCGTCAATGGTCTGCATATGTTCGTCGCTGTCACGACGTGCCAGTAGACCGCCATGAATTTTAGGGTGTAGGGTTTTGACCCTGCCATCCAGGATTTCAGGCGAGCCAGTGTGGGTGGCGACCTCGGTCACTGCCAGGCCCGCCTCTGCCAGGAGTTTGGCGGTCCCGCCAGTCGATAGCAGTCGCACACCACGCTTAGCGAGTTCCTGCGCAAAGTCGACAATGCCAGATTTGTCCGATACAGAAAGCAGGGCAGTTTGAATGTTCATGGATAGATAGTTAAATTAAAAAATGGGTCCGAGTGTGCGGGGCGCAATCTGAAAAATGACTTAAGGATTAACGGCTGTCGAGCAATTTATGCGCAAGGAGGTTCTTGCGCAGCGTATTGCGGGTCAGGCCCAACATCGTGGCCGCGCGCGACTGATTGTTCTGGGCGCGCTTCATGATGACCTCAAGTAAGGGCAACTCTATGCGGTTGATGACCATCTCGTACATGTCCGTCGGATCGGCGCCGTCGAGGTCTTTCATATATTGTTCGAGGCTGTCACGCAAGCACTCTTCGAGTAGATTTTTATTTTTCATAATGTAAGGCTGAATTAGGCTGCCTGCAGACTCGGCATGATCCCAGCGAGATTGTCGCAGTTTGTCGGCGCCATGTCTGGTGAAATGCTGCCTTGCCGGGAAAACCACAGCTCGACGGCCTTGAATTGTTCGGTTGTTGTTTCAATTCGGTTGATTTGATCGGAGAATGCCTGACCACCATCCAGGCTACTGACATACCAGCCAATATGCTTGCGTGCGGTGCGCACGCCCGTTTGCTCGCCATAAAACTGGTAGTGATCGGCCAGATGCTCTAACAACAAATCCCGCATTTCGATCCAGGTGGGCGCTGCGAGCACCTGGCCTGTTTTCAGAAAGTAATCGATTTCGCGAAAAATCCATGGGCGTCCTTGTGCCGCGCGTCCAATCATCACCGCATCAGCCCCCGTGTAATCGAGAACGGCGCGGGCTTTCTGGGGACTATCGACATCGCCATTTGCAATGAGCGGGATGCTGAGACTGGCTTTGACTGCCCGGATGGTGTCGTACTCGGCTTGACCTTCGTACATATCGGCGCGCGTGCGCCCGTGCAGAGTCAGGGCTGCGATGCCGCTGTCCTGGGCAATACGCGCAATGCGCAGGGCATTGCGTTCATCGCGACTCCAGCCGGTACGGGTTTTGAGCGTGACAGGGATCCCATGTGGCAGGCAGGCCTGAACCACGGCATCCAGAATGCGTGCGACCAGGTCTTCGTGGCGTAAAAGCGCTGAGCCCGAGGCAACGTTGCAGACTTTCTTGACCGGACAGCCCATGTTGATATCAATTACCCGGGCGCCTTTGCTGATATTGAAGACGGCCGCCTGGGCCATCATGGCTGGGTCTGCGCCCGCGATTTGTACGGCGACCGGTTCGGTCTCTCCGTCATGATTGAGGCGTCGTGAAGATTTGACACTTTGCCAGAGCTGTGGATTGCTGGCCGCCATT
>CANBUF010000248.1 GCA_947372575.1 Alcaligenaceae bacterium
ACGCATCGAGCCGTTCATGACGCGGGCAGGGATTATTGCGGCCCAGCCCGGCGCGTCCACAACTGTCGTAGTGACCGATACACCCGATGCATTGGATGCAATCGCTGGATTTATCGAAAAAGAAAATCGTGCGATGACGCGTCGAGTCAGACTGATATTCGAGGAGGTCACGATCGCAACCAACCAAAATCTGGAGTTTGGACTGGATTGGGATACCGTGCTCAGTCAGGCTAATCTCGCAGCGAATCTGGTTACGCCGGCACTGGGTGTGGGGGTTGACGCGGCAAGGGCTTCAATTCAGGTGGGCGCGCGCGACGTCCGTTCGAGTCAGTTAATACTCAATGCCTTGTCAAAACATGGCACGGTCTTGCGACATACCAGTATCCCTGTTTTGACGCTTAATCGCAGACCCGTCACCCACGCGGTCAGGACCACATTTTCATACATTGATCAAATTAAAACTCTCCCTACACCGGCCGGACCGTTGATGTCAGGTCACGGTGCGATGTCCTCCTCGGTCAGCCAGAAAGAAGAGACGGTCGGTACATTTCTGACGCTGATGCCAGATGCTCAGGAGGATGGACAAATACTACTTTCTGTTGCGTATGACAATACCGTCGCGCAACCGCTTAAAACAATCGCGTTTGGTGAGCAGGGGCAACGCGTACAGATTCAACAAGTCACCATTGATGGTAATGGCACAGTACAACAGGTTGCACTCAAAGCCGGTCAGGCGATGTTGATTTCCGGATTTGACCGAAAGCACGAAGAGTCCTCGCGTACCCGGCTCGCACCAGATGTGCCGCTGATTGCAGGAGGTGCCGATCGCGTAGCTGAGTCACGCACAGCGACGCTCATCATCGTGACCGCACAGATCGAAGACGGATTTTGAGGCCATGCACTTTATCCACGAACATGTGTCGGGTGCACAGATTATTTTTGGTCTGGATTGGTCTCCCTTGATTGGCGGTAATCCCCAGCGCTTAGGTCCACAGCGTGCACGCATGATGGACGCAACTCATTACGTCCTTGCAGGGAGCTCTCACGGCTGCGCCCTAGGGATCGTGCGGATCGAGGAAACCATCAAAAACACGAGCCCGTCGCTACATTCTGCCGCAGCAATTTTTTCAAAAAAGTTTCCACATGGCGCGCAAGCTTGTCTGATGACGATGACAGAAGGCGCATGCTGGATGCTGGTGTGCCATGCGGGGGCTGTTCTTTCTCACACGGACCGTTGGTTTGCCGATGAGTCTCAAGCCCTTGAAGCGATCGAACCCATTCGCCAGAGATTTCCCGCTCTGCAGTTGCATCGCGAAGTCATACACGATATCCCGAACTCGCCTGTTTGGCTCAATGCAGCGCTGACAGAGGAGTCGGTTTTAAAGCGAATCCGATATTCCCGGCTGGATGCGCGTAAATGGCTGTATTTAATTCTTTCGATCTCAGTAACAAGTGCCGTCGCAGGCTATCAGTTTTTATACAAAAGCGACAAGCGCAATGATGAATTGCCTGTCAATACGGAAAATGTATGGCGGCAATCGCTAAGAGAACAATCGACGCATACCGTTTGGCACTCCTATTCACAGCTCAAGTCGGTGATTGATAGCTGGATGAACATTCCATTGTTACCAATGGGATGGCGTCTGACAAAAATCCAGTGCGAGCCAACTGGACACGGGTGGAATTGTGCGGCACGTTTTATCAGGCAGCATCGCCTGGCCATGAATAGTCATCTCGAACAACTCAAACCAATTGGCTGGAAGGCTGACTTTACTCCGCTGGAAGACGCCGCGTTTATCTGGCGCGTGGACGCGGGAGTCGCAACCCTCGATCTGGACCAGCCCTGGATGCGCATGGACTGGATGAGTTATTTACAAAGAGTTGGAGTGGCCTACGAACACATTCAGATTGGTCAGGCTGTGTTGAACCCCATCAAAGCACCTTTGGACAGTCAGGGCCAACCCCTAACAAAACCCTCAGTCTTTCCTGACTGGACACAACGAACCCTTGTTTTTAAAGGCCCCTTGCGGTCTTTTGCCAGTTTGGAAGGCTTTTATATGCCGGTGCGCTGGCGCAAAGTCATGCTGAATGTTGACCAGCAGGCCCCTCAGGCAATTAATCGCAGCGTACTCACTTTTGAACTCATAGGAGATATGTTTGAATCCAAAGCTCAATAATCAGTCGCGGTATGAATCAATACGCAAGTTGATTTTGTTTGGTTTTTTGTTGCAACCTGTTCAGGTGTTTGCAAGTGAACAAAAGCCCGAAATACCTATTGCAGGTTCTACAACTGTTGAGGAGCTGTTGCGCCTTGATTCGCGTGCCGCGCTTGAGCGCGCACGCAGGCAGGTGTTTGGTGTCGCACCCGGTGCGACAGTGGCTGCGGCGTCAAATGATCTGCCCGTGCTGATCGCGATTTACGGGACAGGGCGCAATCTTTCCGCTGAGCTCCTGATTGCGGGACGTACCGTGATTTATCACGGCACAGGTAAACAATCTGTCTCGGGTGTAGCGCATGGCTACGGGCTTGAGCGCATCGCACCCCCGTGTGTCTATTTAACAAAAGACCAGTCCCAAGAGATTGTTTGTCTTGAGTCGCGTGTGCCATGAAGCTGACTTTCAATGAACGATCTCGCGTCATTCCGCCCTGGAAAGTCCGTACGCATCGCGTGATTCATTCCCCCGATGAGTTGTTAACCATCCAGCCTGCTTTTCGTCGTTCTCTGAGTCGCGAACTGGATGTCGCCGCACTGAGCGGTCGGATATGCCCGGTCGTATTTGAAGACGGCAGTACTGGAATATTTGTTTTGTCAGACTATTGTCATGATGATCAAACCTTTGCGTTGCTGGATTTGTTGCAGACGCGCGGATTCAGGCTCAATGAGCCGAGTCTATTCGTACTGTCCCCCACAATGATGATCGCAATAGATCGAATGGCTGGCGCCGCACCCACTCCAGGTGTGGGGATCTTACGCAGCTCAGTCTCTGAGCAGTCTGCGCTGTCTGCTGCCTTCAGTGATCTGGTGAGTTGGGGGCTCACGCACGGAGCGAGTGACATCCATTTGAATGTGCAGCGTGCACGATTGGATTCCGCTGTTTATTTCACAATCGCTGGTCGATATGTTTGTCCGGAGTGCTACCGGCAGATCCCCACAGCCACATTGCTGGAAATGCTCGCTGTCGCCTGGATGAGTGTCCACGGAGGCAATGGTGCGGTGTTTGATCCTATGATCGAGCAACAAGGCAGGCTGAGTCTGCGTATCAATGATCGACAGGTGATGTTGCGCTGGGCCTCACTCGCAACCGATGCCGGACCTTCTGTGTGTCTGAGGGTTTTGGTCTCCGAACAAGACCGGTTGACGCCAGATTTGCATGCTTTGGGTTATCTGCCGTCGCAGGTGCAAGCGTTGCATCGTGCCCGTGCGCAAGAGGGCGGTGCAGTGATACTCGCTGGCGTCGTGGGCTCAGGCAAGTCCACAACGATCGCGACGCTGATGCGTGAAATCCCTTCTGATCGTAAAGTGATCACCCTGGAGGATCCTGCTGAATATTTAATTCCTAATGCGCTACAAAACACGATTTGTCGCACGCTAGACGAAAAAGATGCTGCTTCGTTTGATACCAAACTCAAAACAATCAAGCGTTCAGCAATGAACGATTTGCTGATTGGCGAGATTCGTGACGCGGCAGGTGGACGAGCATTTATGGATCTTGCAGGTTGCGGCGTCAACTTGTACACGACTGTGCATGCAGGGTCTGCTTTGCTGGTTGTTGATCGGCTGGCGTCAAGTTTTATTGGTGTTGCCCGTGATTTGCTGTCTACGCCGGGGATTTTGAAACTCCTTGTTTATCAGTGCCTGATCGCCCGTTTGTGCCAGCATTGCGCACAGAATGTTAGGCAAGTCATTGAGGCCGGGCGCTGGGTGTGTGTCAACGGCATTGTGCGCGATCTCATATGGTTTAAACAATGGCTCAGGACGATCGAGACATTTCTCGGCGTGTGTGCGGAGGGACTGCGATTCCGTTGTGCGTCCGGTTGTGAGCACTGTCAGTCAGCTCCAGT
>CANBUF010000249.1 GCA_947372575.1 Alcaligenaceae bacterium
GGGCACAACTTGAAGCCGAAGTCGAAGAAATGTTTGAAATCTTCCCTCCTCTGGAGCGCTTATCCAAATCGCTTGGCTGGAGTTTATCCGGAGGTGAACAACAGATGCTCGCCGTCGCACGCGGGCTGATGTCAAAGCCCAAGCTCCTGCTGCTCGATGAGCCTTCGCTCGGATTGGCCCCGATCATCGTGCAACAGTTATTTGCCACGATCCGCAAAATCAGGGATCGCGGCATGACGATTTTACTGGTTGAGCAAAATGCAAATATGGCGCTGTCCGTGGCGGACCGTGGCTATGTCCTGGTCACGGGAGAGATCACTGTTGAAGGCACGCCCGACCAGTTACTCAATAACGAAGAAGTCCGCTCAGCGTATCTCGGTGGCGGAAAGAAATAGCAGTCGCATCACTCTTAGCAACATGTGCAAGTTTGTTTATCATCGCCACATTTTTTAAAGCACTTCAGGAGACATAAATTGAAAAGAAAACTATTTTCCCTTGGCGCAGCCGCTGCGCTTGTTGCCTTGTCACTCAACGTTCATGCCGCTGATCCGATCAAATTCGGCATGATGGCAGAGAGTAGTGGTCCCAATGCAGAAGCTGGCGTCTACCAGATCAACGGAGCAAAACTCGCAGTTGAAGAAATCAACGCGGCCGGAGGTGTGCTGGGCCGCCCGCTTGAGCTGCGCGCAGAAGACAACCAAAGTACCAACCCTGGTTCCGTACTCGCCATTTCAAAACTGACCAGTGGTGGCGATATGACCGCACTGATCGGTTCGGTGCGTAGCACGCAGATTCAGGCCGTCGCCCCCACAGTCGCCAAGGCAGGTCTGCCCATGGTGATTGGCGGCACGGATTACAGCCTGACACACGTCAACAACCCCTGGATTTTCCGTGCGCGTCCCAACGATGGATATTCTGCGAAAGTGATCGCTGACTATGGGGTCAACACACTCAAGCTGAAAAAATGGGCCATCATTCATTCAACAGATGCCTTTGGTAATGGCGGTAAAAACAACCTGGTTGAATCTTTGAAGGAACTGGGCATCACCCCAGTACTGGTGCAGGGTTTCACAAGTAACTCACAAGACTTCACGCCAATCGTGCTGGCCATTAAACAGTCTGGTGCGGACATCGTCTCGAGCTACATCGCCAACTCGACGGACGTCGGTATTTTTGCAAAGCAATTACGCCAGCTGGGCGTGAAGGCAACCTGGGTCGGCTCACCATCGCTCTCGACAGATACGGCCATGAAGCTCGCTGGCGATGCGTTGTTTGATACCTATTCAATCGCAGACTACGCGGTGGAATCCAGTCCTGAAACAAAAACCTATGCAGACAAATACAAAGCCGCCTACAAGATTGAAGCGGATCTGTATTCAGCCTGGGCCTATGATGCGGTCAAGCTACTGGCGATGGCCATCACCAATGGCAAAAGCACCAAGCCCGAAGATATCCAGAAAGCCCTGCATGCGATTCAAGGCTACAAGGGTGTCGAGGGCACTTACTCCTTTGACAAGAATGGCGATGGCTTGCATGGCTACAACATTGTAAAAAATGAAAAAGGCAACATCGTGTTTGTTAAACATATCGATTTCGCACCTAAATAAACTGTCAGTGCGGCAATTGTTGTGCAAATCGGCCTACTCAATGCCAAGGCAAAGAGTAGGCCGATTGCTTGAATAGGTTGACCGAGAATGACTGGATGTGTCGGTCGATTTTGTGTACGGTATGCAGCACAACGGGTGCAATTCGCCAGGCAAACTTAACCGCCTTCGATCCTGGGAATGAAAAAAACCTCACAGCCAGGTGGAACAGCCTGGGTATAGACCACCTCATGAATGACGCCATCGATTGCGATGGAGGTTTCTTCTTCGAGGTGTTCCCCCAAACCAGGGTAGAGAGCATTCATCGCGCTCAGCACGCCACGCACGGTTTTGGCCGATACGTTGAACTCTCGCACCCCGTTTGTATAGCGACGACTGAAACCGCCGGTCAACATGACCCGGACGGTTTGTGGTTCAGTCGTTTCAGCTCCCATGTTTGGCATCGATCGCTGCCAGCACCTTTGGGGGTGACATAGGCAGCTCTGTCAGCCGGCAACCTGTGGCCATGTAAATAGCGTTGGCCATCGCTGCCATCGGTGGGACGATGTTTGCTTCGCCAACGCCCTTCACACCAAAGGGGTGAATAGGATTAGGCACTTCGACAATCACAGCTTCGATCATGGGCAAGTCTGAAGCAACAGGAATCCTGTAATCCAGAAAGCCCGCATTCGACAAGCGACCATTCTTGTCATAGATGTACTCTTCGTTCAGAGCCCAGCCGATGCCCTGCACCACACCGCCCTCGATCTGTCCTTCAACATATTTTGGATGGATCGCGCGACCGACGTCCTGGGCTGCGACAAAACGCAAGACCGTGACCTTGCCTGTATCGGGATCGACTTCGATATCGCAAAACTGTGTCGAAAATCCAGGCGCATTACCACCCGCATTGATCGAAGACTCAACACCAATCGGGCCGCCCGTCACAGAGCGCTTGGCGGCAATCGCCTTGAGTGACAAGGGTTCAAAATCACCAACACTGCTGTCGAGAGGTTTGGCACAGCCATCCTCCCAGACCACGCCCGTGACATCGACATCCCACATCAGTGCGGCACGCAACCGGAGTTCGTCAATGATCTTGTTGCAGGCTTCAACCACCACCATTCCGGTGGCGAACGTGACGCGCGAACCGCCTGTCACATGGTTGTAGCCAATCGATGCGGTATCCGCAACGGTTGAACGTACGGCCTCATAGGGCACGCCCAGTGTTTCGGCAGCCATCAGGGCCATGGAGGCGCGCGAACCACCCACATCCATCGAACCGGTTGCGATTACGACCGTGCCATCTTCGTTAATGTGCACACTGGCAGTTGATTCACCACCACCGTTAAACCAGAACCCTGAGGCCACGCCGCGCCCTTGGTTCTTACCAAGTGGTTTGTTGTATTCGGGGTGATCCAGCAGGGCCTGAATCGTCTCAGCATAGCCGTCATGCGAATGCTTGGGTCCCCAGGAAGTGGGTGAGCCTGCCTTGACGGCGTTTTTAAGCCTGAGCTTGAGTGGATCCATGCCGATCTTTGACGCCAGCACATCAAGCACGCTTTCAACAGCAAAGGCCGAGATTGGTGAACCTGGTGCGCGGTATGCCGCGGACTTGGGTCGATTGCTCACGACATCCAGACCCACTGCGCGGGTGTTTTCAATAATATAGGGTGCAAAGCAACACATCGTCGCATTCATCACGGGCGAGCCAGGAAAGGCGCCAGCCTGGAATTTGAACAGCCCATCAGCCGCCACGATCGTGCCATCTTTCTTGACGCCGATCTTAACGGTCATGGAGGAACCCGATGTCGGACCGGTTGCCTTGAACACGTCCTCACGACTCATCATGAGCTTGACGGGATGACCGGTACGACGCGAGAGCTCAAGCGCTATCGGTTCGACGTAGACCACAGTCTTGCCGCCAAAACCGCCACCGATTTCGGCAGGATGCACCAGCAAGTTGCTCAGAGGAATACCAAGCAATTTTGCAGTGTAAGCGCGCACCACGAAATGGCCCTGGCTTGACGACCAGAGTTCGGCTTGTCCATCTGCACCGTAACGTGCCAGGCATGCATGCGGTTCGATATAGCCCTGGTGAACCGGAGCGGTCTTGAAATGCATTTCAACGACTTCATCAGCCGAGGCAAAACCAGCCTCCAGATCACCCACGCGGAATTCAAAACGCTTGGACACGTTTGAAGGTGTAGCTGGTGCGGGCTCAACGCCACGCGTCTTCATATCGGCATACAACAAGGGCGCATCAGGAGCCATTGCTTCGTCGACATCAATTACATGAGGAAGGATTTCGTAATCGACCTCGATGAGTTTGATCGCCTGTTCAGCGATGGCGCGAGTCGTTGCAGCAACAGCCGCGACAGCATGACCTTCGTAGAAGGCTTTTTCGCGCGCGAGAATATTGCGCGTCATGTGCCAGTAATTCACGGCCACACGTTCCGGACCGACATAGTCAAA
>CANBUF010000250.1 GCA_947372575.1 Alcaligenaceae bacterium
AGCAGCTTGCCGCCTTTGACGACCCAGATGTTGCAGGAGGAGGCCTCGGTCAGGTTGCCATCACGGAACTGAATGACCTCATCCACGCCCGCATCAACGGCCGCCTGCTTGGCCAGCACATTCCCCAGCAAAGAAACAGATTTGATATCGCAATGCAGCCAGCGCTCATCGGCGATGCTGACCACACGCACGCCTTTTTCACGCACAGCGGCCGTCGGGCGAGTCATTGGCGCCACCATTCCAAATACGGTTGGCGTCACAGCAGGCACAGGATAAGCATGATCACGCTTAGCGACACCGCGAGTGATCTGCAGATACACCATGCAAGTCTGTTCGGGCGAACGATCGATCAGGTCCTGTACAAGCTTTGCCCATTGCTCCGCGGTAAACGGCTGGGCAATTTTGATCTTTGCAAGACTACGTTCCAGACGCGCCAGGTGCTGCGCCATCCGGAACGGCTTGCGATGGTAAACAGGTACGACTTCGTAGATCCCGTCACCAAAAATAAAACCACGATCCAGAACAGAGATTTTTGCCTCGGATAACGGACCAAACTCCCCATTCAGGTAGACCGTCGGATCACCCGACACACCTTGAATCAACATATTCTGAACCATTTTTATTCCCAATTGGACGCCATCAGACGTTCACGCCATCAAAAGTTAACGCCACCAGAGTTTGACCATATCGATCGTACGACCAAAAAAGCCAGCGCGCTCAACAGGGTCGAGCACTTCGAGCGGCTCGGTACGTAGAAGTTTGTCATCCAGCATCAGTGCCAGCGTCCCGACCTTCTGGCCTTGGGTCAGTGGCGCGAGCAAAGGATCCGGACGTTTGATGACCGGCTTGACATCGCTGGCCTTGCCACGAGGCACGGTCACCCAGAGTGGCTCCATGACACCAAGCTTAGCGACGTCTGTCTGACCTTGCCAGACACGTGCTTCGACAGCGGGATGGCTCTTGTCAAACAGTTTGATGGTTTCAAAATTCTGGAATGTCCAGTTCAACAGTTTGAGGCTTTCTTCTGCTCGTGCGGCCGAACTATCCGAACCCACCAGCACTGTGATCACACGACGATCGCCACGTTTGGCAGTCGCCACCAGGCAATAACCCGCCGCATCGGTATGGCCTGTTTTCATGCCATCCACTGACGGATCGGCCCACAGCAGGCGGTTGCGATTGGTCTGCTTGATTTTGTTGTAAGTGAATTCGCGCGTCGAATAGTAAGGAAAATATTCAGCATGATCGACGATCATTCTGCGCGCGAGCGTCGCCAGATCTCGTACGGTCGTCATATGCTGAGGATCAGGCAGGCCCGTTGCGTTCTGGAAATTCGTGTTGTCCATTCCCAGACGCTTGGCTTCCTGATTCATCAGGGCAACAAAAGAAGTTTCATTGCCAGAGACCGCTTCTGCGATTGCAACAGAGGCGTCATTACCCGACTGGATGATGACGCCCTTCATCAGCTCATCGACCGTGACGGGCTTGCGCGGTTCGATAAACATGCGCGAACCTTTGGTTTTCCAGGCCGCCTGGGACACGTTTGCCTGCTGATCCAGCGTGAGACGCTTGTCATCCAGGGCATTGAACGCGACATACGCCGTCATGATTTTTGTCAGTGAGGCAGGCTCGACCTTCATGTCAGCATTGGACGAGGCCACGACTTGACCACTCGTGACATCCATCGTAATCCAGGCACGCGCAGCGATCGCGGGGACCGGCACTGCACTGAGCTCGCCCACCTGGATCGGACCATCCGAGGGCGGGGTGGTCGCCGCGACCGCAGCGGCAGAAGGCGCGGGAGTTTCAGTTTTAGCGGCGTCTTTTTTGGCCGCCTCAGCCTTGGCTGCGTCGGACTTTGAGCTACCCGTTTTGGTTGAATGCGAGGGCTTGGAGGACTGCGCCTGTACGGTTGCGACCGGCACAACCTGAAGCGCGACGACTGACACTGCGAGCACCAGCGCAAAGCCAAAAGAGCGTGGCATTCTGGAGGGAATGGAACGTGCTGCAGAGTTCAACAAAACTGTCATATGTGGTGATGTCCAGGTAAAGATTCAATTATAGGCAAGTGGCAAGGCTTGCAGTCGTGTTTGCACCAGCTGCCTGAGCACCAGCAGCTTGCCATGAAAAAAATGTCCCGCTTCGGGCACGACCACCACAGGCATACCAATCGGCCGCGCCCAATCCATCACTTCAGACAGCGGGACGACCTCGTCGTTCTCGCCGTGTATCACCAGCGCATCTTCAGGCGCCTGCGAGTCGCCGTGGCGAAAGCGCATAGCGGCTGAGCCCGCCAGAATCACAATGTCTGGCAAGCCCCTGGCGTGCGTTTTCCACTGCGCATAGAGCTGAACGGCGATGGAGGTACCGAAGGAAAAGCCACCCAATACCCAGGGCTTGGCGGCGATCTCGGGATAACGGACACGAAACTGCTCAACCAGTGCAGCCATATCCTGTAACTCACCCTTGCCATGATCAAACGACCCAGCAGAGCTCCCGATGCCACGAAAGTTCGGACGTACGGCAAGCAGGCCATGCTGGACGCAAGCTCTGGCGATCGTGGTAACCACTTTATTGTCACGCGTGCCGCCCTGGGCGGGATTAGGATGCAGGATCAGTGCCCAGCCACGCGGGGCGCCATCTGGCCAGTCCAGTGCAACATCCATGACACCGGCCAAGCCGTCAAAAGTAGTGTTTTCTGTATATGCAGGCATAAATCCAATCGTTTCTAGCGTTTCAGTGTTGTTGTCAACCATTGTGCCACCTGTTCGGCAGCCTGGTTCGAGGCCTGGCGCAGCGCCTGTGCACCACCTTGCGCATCCTGGGTGGGCACAGGAACTTTCAGATCGATCAGTAATTGATCAACCACCTTGGTACCTTTCATCAGTACGACCTGTAGGGTCAATTGTGCCTGGCTGGAGGCACCATCTGGCGCAAAAGTCTGTTCAAAGCGTTGCAGCGTCAGTCTGACCTGTGGCAGCTCGCCACCCACGTTCTGGGTCAACACAGCACCTTGTAAAGACAAGCGGTCGATCAGTTTTTGTGTGACCAGACGTGCGGGCGGCGCCACCCATTGATAGGTCGTGTAGGCCTGAGGCTGACCTTGATCGCCGACGCGCCAGATCACCATAGTTTCGTTGAGCAGTGCCGCCGAACTCGCGGCCGGCACCGCAACCGGAGGATTGGCTGTCAGCGCGCCAGCAGGCGTCGGCGCGGCTGCACCCAGGTCAAGCTGCGTGGGGGCCTGACGGCTTGAGCTACCGAGGCAGCCAGACAAGCCGAGCAAGAGCGTGGTCAATGCAAGGGATAAGGTCAGTCGCACTGAGATGAGGGATGCGTATTTCATGAGTGTCTCCATTAGCGCGGCGTCATACCAAAGCCTGCGAAGCCTGGCTCGCCAGGGCCTGCCACCGCACGAGGCGGGCCAAAGATCAAGGATTGTGGCGCCTGCGTTAACTGACGACTGGTCAGGGTCAAGGCATGCGCGGCATCCGACACACTGACGCTCAGCATAGTCACGTCCGGCAAGGTCGAGGTACGCATCTGCGCCACAACTTCCTGGATGCTTTGCAAACTTTGTGTGACCTGATGGATCGCTCCACCGGGTGTATTCAGGGACTTGACGGTGTCCTCGGCACTCTTTGCAAGGTTGCCAACCTGGAGGGCTGCCGCGTCAATCCGCTGGACCGTGCCGGCAAAACCATCAATTAGCGCGGGGAGCTTTTTAAGCGAAAGCGAAATAGACGCAATATTTTGATCGCTGGTGATTTTTTCAACTTGCGCTAATACACGTTCAACGGACTCAATCATCCCGCCACCAGACGACATCAACTTCTCAAGGAAGCTGGGACGAATCGGGATTTCTGCCAGCTTTTGGTGTGAAGATTCGAGCCTGACCTTGGATGAGCCATTGTCACGTAACTCTACGTTTGAAATACCCGTCACACCGGCAGTCACAATCTCAGCCCAGGTGGCTTCGGTCACCGGGG
This sequence comes from Alcaligenaceae bacterium, assembly GCA_947372575.1. Next base: position 3,990 of record CANBUF010000250.1, read on the forward strand.
TTGTGGGATCAATGCCGATCACAATCCGCACCTGGCCGGGCTTATCCTGAATAAAACGCAAG
>CANBUF010000251.1 GCA_947372575.1 Alcaligenaceae bacterium
ACCAGCATTTTGCTGATTTCAGCATCGTCCGGATGTGCTTTGAGATAAGCTTCAAACAGTGGCACATCACTTGGCCTGGGTTGTTCCAGCCAGATCAATGACTTACGCCAGTACTCGTTAGCTTCACTTTGCACACTTGGAATGGTCACAAGTTTTGCTAGCCGATCAATCGCATCCGCACGCGTTTCGCCATTTCTGGATAACAGCTTGGCAATCGCCAAATCAATCTGGGGGTTATCAGGGGATTCTTTTGCAAGAGCTTCCAGCCCTCTGCGGGAAGGCTCCCAGCCGTCCGTTGCATAGCCCAGAAAGTTGTAATACTCCAGACCGATATCGCCTTGGGGTACTTTACCCGCAAATAATTTCTTGTAAATCGCGACTGCCTCGTCCGCACGACCACTCTCTTGCAACAGACGCGCTTCATATAACAATTTTTCATTCTCAGGAGTGCGCAGTCTGAGATCCTGCTCCAGCAATAACAGGTATTTACTTTGCGGATCAGAGCTCTTGATCTTATCAAGATACACCTGTGCGGCATCCATTCGACTCGCATCCAGTTCAATCACGGCCAGGCCATACATCGCACGCGTATCAGTAGGATCAATAATCAGAAGTTTTTTCCAGGCTTCGGCGGCACGCTCACCATTGCCTTTAGATTTCCAGTACTGTGCCTGCTCAAGCAAAACCTTTGCGGCCGGATTTTGAGCGAAACTCGCCTGAGAACTCATTGCGATCAGAATCGCCAAGGCCAACGTAGTACGGCTTAAAAGCATGACTTTTCCCAATTAAACTTAACTTGTCCGTTCTTCATAAACTGATAACGCTTTTCCATCCAACCCAGCCCAAACAAACTCAAGGCATAGTCGTAATAAGGTGGGCGTTCTTCATAAAGTGTCTTGTCAATCTGCATCGCGGCAAGCATGACGCGTGCACGATGTTCCTGGGTCTCAAGCTGTTGCCTAGCACCCAAGGCGCTCAGGTAAGGCAACAAGGCTGCCGAATAGCCAAAAGGACCGTTACCATTTGTCTGACCGGTCATGACATTGACTTTCTCGGGAGGGATGCCTGTCTCGTTCAAGACTTTCAACATGCCTGGTAGAGCCTGGAGCATGGGCAGGGACAGCGGGTCACTCTTGGGTGTCATCCCCGCCCATAAATACACACGAATTGCGTCATAACTGCTCGTATCACCACCAATTTCATCTTTGACAAAGCGTGACTTCCCGTCCGGAAATTGTTGATAACTCACCCAATCCGGCGCAAAGCCTTTTGGACTCACCTCGGCAAGCATGCGTGGAGTATTACGCGCGATTTCATCCCAGGGGCCTTCTGGACGTTGGCTGGTAAACAGACGCAACAAAGGAATTGGCAAATAACTTGGATTTATGCGCCAGAGGTCTTCTGGTGGCGTAAAGCTCACCTTTCCGGGCAAGAGCATTTTTCCAAAATCGGGCAGATCAGCAATCTCATGCTTTTCAATCGCAGCAAGAATCTTGTTGGCGTCGATGATGTAATCAGCACGCGACCATAGGCGACCAGCTTCTAGCAATGTGTATGCAAACCAGAGGTCTGCGTCAGAAGCTGAGTGGGGATCGAGCACCTTCCACTCACCTGCATCATTTTTACCCCATAACCAGGCAGGTAAATTATTATCGAGATCTCCAGCAAACAAATTGCTCATCGTCCACCGCCAGATCACATCAAAACTATCAGGATCATTCGCCACCAGCGCGAAAAACATTGCGTAGGACTGACCCTCAGAGACGGTATCGGATTTAGGTGAAAACGAATAAATCACCCGTCCCTGTTGCGTCAGAAAGTGTGATTTGAACTCTGACCAGAGGGGCCAGGAGTCAACCACGCACTGATGCGTGGTTGTCGACGCGTTCACTGCACCCATCAGTCCGATGCTCAGCACCAAGGCATTCAAGATACGAGACAGCATAGAGAATAGCTGCCAATTTCTCGATCCGCGCATGCCAGTGCCAGCAACAGAAGCAGGCAGTGCGAAATTATTTACGATCACGTTTGACACCATTGGCCACATCGATTCGACGACCAGCCAGTGCGCGCAGGAAGACGAACGCTATGATGGCCAGCAGTGTGGCGCACAACAGCCCGACCAGCACATACAGTCCAAGGTGCCGGGATAGAATCCATTGCGAATGCTCAATAAAGCCTAGGCTGCCAACCTGATATGTCTGTTCTGCCAGGAGGGGTTCGATCTTTTTGGCATGTATCCATACAAGATTGCCTTCAATCTGACGGTCATATTCCTCACCACCAGTCATGGCACTCATCGCATCACGTAAACCTTGCGCCTCAACGCCCCAGACAAGCACTGCACTTCGACCGTTTTTGAGAGGTGACTCAAACCCGACGATTAACGCACCATCACTGGTCGAGTTAAAGGAAATATCTGCACGTGCACGCCTCATACTCTCAGCCGGATCTTTATAAATCAGACTTTGTGCCTGATACACCAGATCAGACAAGGAAAATCTTCGCGTACCCACCAGGTTGCTCGGCAAAGCACTTGCCCACTCTCTGAGCAAAGGTTGATTCGCACCCGATGCAATTAGGAGCAAATCCTTATCCTCAAATTTTGCAATCCCATCAGCCTGGGTCACTGTGATGGAAGTCCCTGGATATCCCGTTGATTCACCCATACGACCCATAAGTCCAAGAAATGTCTCGTACTCCTGAAGACTAGGTAAATTTGGGAGTACGACAGCAGTCTGAGAGAGATCAGCCAGTCGCGTAAAGGGAAAACCACTGGTATGGAATACATGCAGGTCTGGCATTGCGATGAAATGCGAATAACCGGAAATATCAATGGTCGAACTTGGTTCGATCGCACCACGCATATTGTCGATGATGATTTCCCCACACTCACCGGTCTTGATGTAATCAAAATGGTAACGAAGCTGCATCTGCGATCTTGGGTAAAGCATCGCGAGTGGAATTCTGAATTGCCCCACCATTGGCTGTGTTTCATCAGCCTGAACTTTTTGCAGCAATGTCCCGTCACCGATTACGTGCGAACGGACTTTACCCAACCAACTAGTGTCCAGTGTCAATCGATCGATTGGAAATAAAAACAATGATTTAACCAATTGATCATTGAAATCGATGTTCAACGAGGAGTTCTTTGAATCTGGTTGTGGTGTGTAGCGATATTTCAAACTGACCGGCACACCTGTTGCTTTGCGGCTGTACAAATCGGGAGGCACGCGCATATTGACCCGAATCGGTCCTGGATCGTAACCAGTAACGTTCATGGACTGCGCCGAGTTCATCTCGCCAAACTCAACAGGTCGGGTGCTTGAAAGCCAGCCAGGTGCATCATAAGGTTGACGTGGAATCAGATCCACCATCGAAGTAATTGTCACAGTCTGACCTGAAAGCACATCACTGCCTAATGCCAATGCTCTTGCAGCACGCTTGAGCTCTGCCGGATCGCGCCCCATCACGAGCAAGAGCTTTCCAAAAGGATCTGAAGGATTGGTAACGACAGAGATCGTGGGGCCAGTTAACGCAGCAATATCTACACCAGGTAAAGACGGCTTAGCCGCCGCAATCAAAACAACGGCGCTGCCGCTGGCTGGGATAGCCTTCAGCGCAACGGGAAAACGTGCGCCGCGTGTACCAGACAAAGCCCCAAACCACGAAGACAACGTGCCAGCTGCTTCAAGCAAACTGTTATCAACCTCGCTGACAAAAACAAATGGCAAGGTTAAAGAGCGCGCATCGCGATGATCCATGAACGGTGCGGGCAACAACCCCAGATCATCAGGCAATGCAATCGCTGCACTGGTGAGTTCGAGGACACTTTTATTACTAATCGTCGCCCACAACGCCGGGGTGGTCGGATCCTCGCACTGTAATGATGTCCGGCCAATTAACTGAAGCGTCAACTGGTTGTAATCTGAAATCAATCGCACGGGTAACTCAAGTGTGCGCTCCAGGCTTTTGCCTGCATCATTCTTATCAACAGGGATTGAAGCGGCT
>CANBUF010000252.1 GCA_947372575.1 Alcaligenaceae bacterium
GGGTTCGGAGGCCGGATTATCGGCAAGGGCGAGCCTAAATACTTGAATTCACCAGAAACCCCCGTATTCTCCAAGGGTAATGAGTTATACGGCTTGTTTGAGGCCCGGACTGCTATTCGCACAGAAGGGTGTGTGATCGTCGTAGAAGGCTACATGGATGTTGTGGGCCTGGCTCAGCTGGGTGTCGGCAATGCGGTGGCTACGCTCGGAACGGCCACGACCCCCATGCACATCCAGAAACTCTTGCGAGCAAGCGACAAAATCATCTTCAGTTTTGACGGCGACAGTGCGGGTCGCAGAGCCGCATGGCGGGCCTTGCAGTCTTGCTTGCCACTGTTGCGTGATGATATTTCTATCCGGTTTCTTTTTTTACCTGCAGAGCATGATCCTGATAGCTACATCCGCCAGTTTGGTGAAGAAGCATTCAGAGCCTGCTTGAATGAGTCAGATGCTTTATCTACCTTTTTCCTCAATGAGCTTGCTTCAAGGCACGCTATTAAGGAGGTAGAAGGGCGCTCGGCTCTCGTGCACGAAGCGCGACCCATGCTCGCCCAGATCCCTCAGATCACTCTCAAAGTCCAGCTACAAAACGAACTAGCCCGTCAGGTGCAGCTCACGCCTGAGGAGTTGTCACAGATTCTTGCGCGTGATGTGCCTGCTGCACTTCCCGGATTGCCTGCAGTAGGTGGCCGGGCAGGGGCTGCAGGACCAGGGCTGAGTTCCGCGCGAGGTGGGGCAGGTTTTGCGGGCGTGAATCGTGTCGGTCAATCCAATGGTTTGGTGCCACCTCCCGAGTATGCAGAAAACCAGCAATCGGGTGAGTATGCGGGGGATGGTGGCTACGCTGGCGATGCCGGTTATGCAGAAGGTTCTGGTTATTCGCAGGGGCGCTCGTCATCAGGTTACGGTGGCCGGGGTGGTCAAAAGATCCCCGGCTACGCAAATACTGAGTTCATGGGTCAGGGCGGTCAGCCAGGAAGGCGTGGCGCCAGGGGTGGCGGGCGGTTTGGTGCTGCGCAGCAAGCGCAGCTGCCAGGTGCACGCGTAACACGCCGGTCCGTAGCACCCATGGCGCGGCGATTGTTGCGTCTGTTGTTGAGCCATCCAGAATTAGTTGACCAGATGGGCGATCAGCAGCTTGAAGTTCTTGAGCGTGGCCCCCATCTTGAAATGGTCAGGGATCTGATTGTTTTGGCGCAGGCAAGTGGAGCACGACATGTCGGCGCGTTGATACAGGCAGCTGACCCAGGCGCGGATTTAGGTGTCCTGCTTGCTTCGGTCGCGGCCGATCTGATGTCGCAGGAGGCATTGCCCGACCCCCAAAAGGAATGGGAAGATGCTTTGCGAAGGATTGAACTCGATAGTTTGAAGCATGAGCAGGAGGCCTTAATTCAACAAGGTGAAAATAATTTGCAGTTACAGCAAAAATATGGGGAACTTTCTGTACGCATTGCCCGTCTAATTAGGGCGATCGAAGCAGGCAAGGCACGCTAATTCGGTTAAAATCTATGGTTTGCTTGACCATAAAGTCGTCGGTCTTGCGGGCATGTGTGACGTAAATAGTTATTTCAATCAATGCATTTCACTGACTGGGCTGGCAAAAGCTGGCGCAAGACGTGCGACAAAAGAGCGATCATGACTTTATCAACTGGTAACAAAAAAACAATGGCTGCTGCGAAGCCTGCACCAAAGACCTCGGCCAAAGCACCTGCAAAATCTGCAAAGCCTGTCGCAAAAGTTGTCGTTAAAGCGACCCCCAAAGCGCCAGTGAGCTCAAAAGCGACTGCAGCCAAGCCTGTCGATAAGTCTTCAGCCAAAGCACCCATTAAACCTGTTGCCAAGTCCGCTCCCAGTCCAACGCCGGTTAAGTCGCCTGCAAAATCTGTTACGAAACCAGCTTCAAAGCCTGTCGCCAAAACGGTCACACCAGCAGCTTCAAAGTCGGCAAGTCCCTCAAAATCTTCAGTCAAACCCGCTAGTAAAGTATCTGTTAGCGCTAAGTCTGCATCAAAATCAGCTGTTCAGTCAGTCAAGGATTCAATGAAGTCGGTATCACAGCCAAAAGCAAAGGCAGCACCCCAGGCATCAGCTTCAAAAACACCCGTTAAAGTTGTCGCAAAATCCGCCAGTAAAACCGCTGAAAAAACAGTCGGTAAGACCGCAGCCAAGACCGCATCTGCTGCGCCAGTCTCCAGCAAAAAAGCTGCCGCTAAACCAGATGCTGCCAAAGCCGCTGCTGCTAAGGTTGCACCTGTTGCACCCGCACGCGTTGCCCCAGCTGCGCTGGTCGCTGCTAAAGCACCAGGTAAAGTCGATGTGTCCAAACCCGCACCTGTGAAATCAGGCAAAGGCGACGATGAAAAGCCAGCGAAAGGCCGCCCACCAGGTGGTACAGGTCGTCGTCCAGGACGTCCGTCCAAGAATCCCAATGGCAACGCGGACAACGATTTTGACTCTGGTGATGGTGATGGCGAAGTCGAGGTCTTGCCTGAACTCAAGCCAGTCAAACGTGGCAAGCGTGGTAAAGGTGAGGGCAAGGATCTGATTGCCCGTGGACCGATCACTCCCGAAGAATACGAAGCCCGTCGTAACCGTCTCAAGCTCCTGATCAAGCTCGGTAAAGACCGTGGCTATCTGACGTATGGCGAGATTAACGATCACCTGCCAGATGATCTGGTGGATGCCGAAGCAATCGACGGCATTATCAGTACCTTCAGTGACATGGGCATTGCGGTCTATGACCAGGCGCCTGATGCCGAAACTCTTTTGCTCGGTGAAAATGCTCCCGTTGCAACGTCCGATGATGATGTCGAAGACGAAGCCGAAGCCGCACTGACAACCGTTGATTCAGACTTTGGTCGCACGACGGACCCAGTCCGTATGTACATGCGCGAAATGGGTACCGTTGAGTTGCTCACGCGCGAGGGCGAGATCGAAATCGCCAAGCGCATCGAAGGCGGCTTGAAAGACATGGTCAAAGCAATTTCGACATGTCCCACGACCATTAACGAAATTATTAGCCACGTCCAGCGTGTGCGTGATGCCCAGGCGCAGATCGACGAAGTGATCGATGGCCTGGTGGATGACGAAGGCGCCGAATATGCTGGTGCGGGTGTTGCCGATGATGCGGACGAAGACGGTCCTGCTGGTGGCATGAGTAGCAAGCAGCTCGAAGACCTGCGTGTCAAAGGCTTGGCTAAATTTGACATCGTTGCAACGCAATTCATTAAGATGCGCGCTGCGTACGAAAAAGAAGGCTATCGCTCTAAAACCTACACCATGGCTCAGGAAGCAATCCTGACTGAATTGATGGGCGTGCGTTTTACTGCCAAGATGGTCGAGCGCCTGGCAGACACCTTGCGCCAGCAAGTCGAAGAAGTTCGCAAGATTGAACGTGCGGTTCTCCACACTTGCGTGGATCGTGCAGGCATGTCGCGTGCGCATTTCATTAAAGTGTTCCCGGGCAACGAAACCAATCTTGAATGGGTCATGACAGAGATCGCCACTGGCGCTGATTATGCCCAGACGCTGACCCGTCACATTCCTGCTGTGCAAGAATTGCAACAGAAACTGATTGATCTGCAGACCCGTGTGGTGTTGCCGCTGAAAGATCTCAAAGACGTCAACAAAAAGATGGCAACCGGTGAAGCCAAGGCCCGTAAAGCCAAACGCGAAATGACAGAAGCCAACTTGCGTCTGGTGATCTCGATCGCTAAAAAATACACCAACCGTGGTTTGCAATTCTTGGATTTGATCCAGGAAGGCAACATCGGCTTGATGAAAGCAGTGGATAAATTTGAATACCGTCGTGGTTACAAGTTTTCGACGTATGCAACCTGGTGGATTCGTCAGGCTATTACGCGCTCGATCGCTGACCAAGCGCGTACAATTCGTATTCCTGTGCACATGATTGAGACGATCAATAAAATGAATCGTATCAGCCGCCAGATTCTGCAGGAAACAGGTGCTGAGCCTGATCCAGCAACACTGGCGTCCAAGATGGACAT
>CANBUF010000253.1 GCA_947372575.1 Alcaligenaceae bacterium
TGCGGTCTGCCAGCTGTACTTCAAGCTCCCTCAGCCTAAACGCCTGTTGATCGATCATGCCGATGCGGGGGTCTGGGTCACAGATCCAGCCCACCATGGGCTGCATGCAGTGCTGATGGTCGATATTTATGATGCGGATGCGCGCGGTCCGGTTCGGGATTCCCTGGATTTTTATCTGAATTGCAAGCATGCGCTGGCAGACGTGGGAATATTGACCGTCAATCTGTTTGGGGCACACGAAAGTTATGCCCGCAATATTCGCAATCTGAGCCAGGCTTTTGAAGGGCGTATCCTGACCCTGCCACAAATCGATGCGGGTAATCAGGTCGTACTGGCTTTTAAAGGTCCGGTCCTTGCTGTGTCGATCGAACAACTTTTGCTCAGAGCCGAGGAGGTCGAATCGATTTATCATTTGCCAGCGCGGCGGTGGGCCCGTTCGATGATCGGGCGTGCAGAACATGGCATTTTGACGGTTTAGACTGCGCCACTCCAGGTGATGTTGTAACTAACGCCGTCGTATGCCTTGTGCTCCATTGCATTCGTCTTGTGCTCTATTGGGTTCGTTTTACTAAAAGCTTGAGATCAGGGATGTTTCCCCAACTTATTCAATTCAAGTCCTTCTGTGTCTCTCTGGTGATGGCGGCCTGTCTGAGTCCTGTGCTTTCTGTCGCGCAGACAAAAGCGGTTTCGGTATTGACTGCCGACTCCCCGGCAATGTCAGCGTCCTCGCGGGAGGTGATCCGTGAGGCATTTAAAGATGCGTTGAAAGCAGGTGGGTTTCAGGAAAGTAAAAATTTCAGAATTCAATTCGAGAGTGCTCAGGACTCACCCGAGCAGCTCGAACGTGTGGCAAAAAAAATCGTCGCCTCACACCCGGATGTGCTCATCGCCATGGATGCCCGTTCGGCTCAGGCGGCTATAGCTGCGACGCGGCAGATTCCGGTTGTGTTTGCTCGCGTCGAAGATCCCATCCGGTTGGGGCTGCTGAGTGCCTGGGCTGCGAGTGGTACCAATGTGACGGGAGTTTCAAACGCGGTGCCTGTGACTAAACAACTAGCGGTGATTCGTCAGCTAGTCAGCGGCGCGCGCAAGGTCGGAGTCATCTACAATCCAGCCGATAAAGATTCCGTCGATCAGCTCAAAGTCGTGCAGGAGCAGCTCGCCCTGGCAGGGATGTCGGTGGTCGAGGCGAGTGCGCAGCGACCCATGGATGTTGGATCCGCCGCACGCAGCCTGATCGGTCGGGTCGATGTGTTCTTTACGTTTGCCGATCCAAATGTGTCGCAGTCCTATGCCGCACTTATCAAGGTCGCAAACGACGCGAGGATTCCGCTCATTGCCACGGACGCCCGGAGTGTCAGACTGGGTGCAACTGCTGCGCTGGTTGTGCTGGATCGGGAGCTGGGTTTGCAGGCAGGGCGAATGGTGGTCAAGATTCTGCGTGGTGCGCGGGCCGGCAGTCTTGCCCCCGAAGCCGCTCGGCCACAGCTAATACTGAATGCTGTAGCGGCAACCAAACAAGGTGTTGGACTGACCGATGCTGCCCTGAAAAGCGCAGGTGAAATATTGAAGTAGGCCCCGTCTGACTGACGGGTCGTTTGTGTCAGTTATGTTTTTATGAGCGTTCCAGTCATGATAGATCTCGGCGTTAACATCGATCACGTTGCGACACTTCGTCAGCAGCGTCACACTGTCTATCCGGATCCCATCGCCGCAGCATTGCGCGCTGAAGATGCGGGGGCGGATCTCATCACGCTGCATTTACGCGAGGATCGTCGCCATATTCAGGATGCGGATGTGTTTGCCTTGCGTCCTCTGTTGCGTACCCGCATGAATCTTGAATGTGCAGTGACCGATGAGATGCTGGGAATTGCCTGTCGCGTGCTGCCGCAGGATGTGTGCCTGGTACCTGAAAAACGTCATGAACTGACCACCGAAGGCGGGCTCGAGGTGGCGGGTGCCTTTGAACGGGTGCAGGGCGCAGTGAGTCAGCTTGAATCAAATGGCATACGTGTTTCACTTTTTATCGATCCGGATGCCGTGCAAATACGCGCTGCAGCCGATGCGGGTGCGCGCGTCATTGAACTGCATACGGGCGCCTATGCCGAGGCAACAAGTGAGCACGTTGAACGCGAACTCCAACGATTGCGCGAGGGCATTCGCGTTGCAATCAGCCTGGGTCTGCGGGTCAATGCGGGACATGGTCTGCACTTTGGTAACGTTGCGCCGATTGCTGCTTTGCCTGGGATTACTGAACTCAATATCGGTCATGCCATCGTCGCACAGGCCATTTTTGATGGATGGGAGCCTACTATCCGCAATATGAAAGCCTGCATGATCCAGGCGCGACTTCAGGCACAGCGGGGCGTTGCGGCCCCAGATGGATCGTATACCGGGGCTCAGTAATGGATGCAATTGCCGGGATTGGCATTGACCTGATTAAGATGGACCGAATCGATCGGGCCTGGCTCAGGCATCCCGAACGATTTCCGGCCAAAATTCTGGGTGAGGATGAGTTGCGTGTTTTTCAGGCGCGTGCGGCACGAGACCGGACGCGTGGTGTCAGGTATCTCGCGACCCGATTCGCCGCAAAAGAAGCTTTTTCAAAGGCGATTGGCTTGGGTATGCATCATCCAATGTGGTGGACACGCATGCAGACACTGAATGCCCCCGGCGGTCGTCCACAGGTGGTTTTGTCCTCTCCGCTCGTAGAATGGTTCGAAGCGCGCTTTGGCGCAGCCCATGTTTCGCTGACGGATGAGACTGAGTATGGTGCCGCGTACGTGGTTGTTGAGTCACTCAAGGAAAATCAATAATGTCTGCCAAGAAAAAAAACCTAGTCCTGCCGCGCGGTCCGCTCATGGTCGATGTGGCCGGGATCACGCTCACACGCGAAGAAGAGCAACGCTTGCGTCACCCTTTGGTTGGTGCGGTGATTCTCTTTGCGCGCAATTTCGAAACACGCGAACAGCTCCAGGTGTTGACACGCAGCATCCATGCACTGCGAACGCCGGCCCTGTTGATTGCGGTTGATCACGAAGGCGGTCGGGTTCAGCGTTTTCGTACAGATGGATTTACGGTATTGCCTTGCATGCGGGCACTCGGCGAGTACTGGATGCATTCGCCGATGGTGGCCATGCGCATGGCCACTGATGTGGGTTATGTGTTGGGTGCTGAGCTCAGGGCCTGCGGTATCGACCTGAGCTTTACCCCCGTGCTGGATCTCGATTACGGAGTCAGCAAGGTCATTGGTGATCGTTCATTTCATCGGGACCCTCGTGTCGTTGCCATGCTGGCACGTGCCCTCGTTCAAGGGCTTTCTTTTGCAGGAATGTCTGCCTGCGGTAAACATTTTCCAGGTCACGGTGCGGTGGCCGCCGACTCGCATCATGCGATTCCCCGTGATCCACGCAGTCTGACGCGTATCCTCCAAGAAGACGCAGCACCTTACGAGTGGCTGGGCGATCAGGTGATCGCATCTGTCATGCCTGCGCACGTGATCTATCCCAAGGTGGACAGCAAGCCCGCAGGCTTTTCCTCGCGCTGGGTGCAAGACATTTTGCGCAATAAGCTTGGTTTTGATGGTGTGGTCTTTTCCGATGACCTGACCATGGAAGGTGCTTCGGTTGCTGGCGATATTCTGGCGCGGGCGCAAGCCGCTCTGGGGGCTGGCTGCGATATGGCTCTGGTGTGTAACCGCCCGGATCTGGCCGATGACTTGTTGGCACGTCTGGAGTTTGAACCGGTACAAGCCTCTGTCGCACGGATTACTCGCCTGATGCCTGAGGCGAGTGCGCCCGACTGGACGACGCTTCAGACTATGCCTGCCTATCTAAAGGCGCTTGACTCTGTCCGTGAACTGAATGACCGAACCTGATCCAAATCCTGCACCTGCACCTGCACCTGCACCTGCACCTTCACCTGCACCTGCACCTGCACCTGCACCGGCGCCGGCGCCAGAATTTGACATTCCGGCATTTCTGTTGCGCTTGCCTCACTTGCCTG
>CANBUF010000254.1 GCA_947372575.1 Alcaligenaceae bacterium
CATCGCGCAATGATACGAGATTGCTTGAGCAGACATTGACTGTCTGGCCAACGGGGGCGCCCTCAATCAGCTTGCGATAGGCATGAACCACATCGCGCACATCATTGAATTCGCGCCAGACATCCATATTGCCCAGCTCAATGGTGTGCTGATGACGCACAAAATGCGAAACAATTTTTGGAATTAAAAAACTCTCTGACTGACCCACGCCCGTGTAGTTAAAGGGACGTGCGATCACCACAGGGAGTTTTGGAATCCAGAGCTTGGCCATGTATTCCATTGCCAGCTTGCTCACAGCATAGTCATTGGCAGGATGGGTCGGATTGTTTTCGTTGAGCAGACCACTCTGCAGATTGCCGTAGACATTGGCACTGCTGGCCAGCAAGACGCACTTGAGTTTGTCTGCAAAAGGCTCGAGCGCCTCAAGCAGGTTACGTGTGCCTACCAGATTGATGTCATAAAACGCCTTGGGCTGACCATGACCAACAAAGGCAATGCCCGCCAGGTGAATCACATAATCGGGTTCAATGGCCTGGATCGCAGCGGTCAGCGAGGCCGGATCTGTCAGATCCGCCTGCAGGGTGCGGGGTTCGGTATGGTGTGCACTACCAATCCCCCAGACGTCATACCCCTGATGCTCAAGCTCGAGCGCCATGTGGCGACCGGTAAAGCCCTGCAAGCCCGTAATTAATACGCGATGCGAATGACGCGCAGGCACAATAGGTGACTGCGCCTCGGCGTCAGGCGTGCGACGGGCATCAGACATTTAGAACGAAAACCCGCGCTCATTACGCGCCAAATCGGCCACGACCATCATGCGGCAGAGTTCTTCGAGCGTGGTCTTGGGCTCCCAGCCGAGTACGTTCTTGGCTTTTTCGGGGTTGCCGATCAGCAGCTCGACCTCGGCAGGGCGATAAAACTTTGGATTGATCCGGACCAGTTCTTTACCAGACTTGCTGTCAAAGCCCTGTTCTTTTTCGTCCTTGCCTTTCCAGTCCAGCGCGATATCCGCTGCTTTAAAGGCCATGGTGACAAAGTCACGCACAGTCTCAGTACGATTAGTCGCGAGCACAAAGGTATCAGGCTCGTCGGCCTGAAGCATGCGCCACATCCCTTCGACGTAGTCCTTGGCATAGCCCCAGTCGCGCTTGGCATCCATATTGCCGAGTTCCAGCACATCCAGTTTGCCCTGTTTGATCTTGGCAACCGAGTCCGTGATCTTGCGCGTGACGAATTCACGACCGCGCAGAGGCGACTCATGGTTGAACAAAATCCCGCTGGTACCAAAAATCCCGTAGCTTTCACGGTAATTAATCGTCATCCAGTGGGCGTAGAGCTTTGCCACGCCATAGGGGCTGCGTGGGTAGAACGGTGTGCTTTCGATCTGGGGGATGGCCTGAACCTTGCCAAACATCTCTGAGGTGCTGGCCTGGTAAAAACGAATCTTTGGATTGACGATGCGGATGGCTTCGAGCAGATTCACCGGGCCAATGCCGGTGATTTCGGCAGTAGTCAAGGGCTGTTCAAACGACACACCGACAAAACTCTGTGCCGCGAGGTTATAGACCTCAGTCGCGGCAGACGTCTGGAGCAAGCGAATGCTCGAGGACAAGTCCGTCAGGTCATACTCAACCAGATGCAGATTAGGGTGATTTTGGACGCCGAGTTCCTCGATCCGCCAAAAATTCACCGAACTGGTACGGCGATACGTTCCGTATACTGTGTAGCCCTTGGCGAGCAACAGCTCTGTCAGATAGGCCCCATCTTGCCCTGTAATACCGGTTACGACCGCAACTTTTGAATTTGCCACGCCAGGATCCGCCATACTAAGTAAAACCTCTATTATACTTGCCCGCAGCGTAAAAATACGGGGCAACCCCCCAAGAAATTGAAGACTGGGTCGTGTTGCGCCTATATATAGGCACAGGCCTTGTTATGATGCGACATGACATGAAATGACTCGTTTTATTCGGGTCTGCGTGCCAGGCGTTTTTGCAGGCCTGAAAGCCAGACGATTTATTTGTCATAATGGCGATCAAATGGCGGCCCATAAACGGAGCCACAGCTCCCAATACTTTTAACGGTTGATCATGCAATTAGTCCCCGTGATTCTTTCTGGTGGTGCCGGTACCCGCTTGTGGCCCGTGTCGCGCGAACTGCATCCCAAGCCCTTTATTCGCCTCGCAGATGGTCTGAGCTTGCTGCAAAAATCGTTTTTGCGTGCCAAAGGCCTGCCCGATGCGGTCGAGGTCCTGACTGTCACCAACCGCGACCTGTTTTTCAAGACTGCTGACGAATATCGTGAAACAGGCCCGATCTCGCTGCCATTAGGGTTCATTCTTGAACCCGAGGGCCGCAACACCGCGCCTGCGATTGCCGCGGCAGCACTGACTATTCACAAAAATTACGGCCCCAAAGCCGTGATGCTGTTCCTGACAGCGGACCATCTGATTGCGGATGTGCCAGCATTTACTCAGGCGGTACAGACGGCGGTCAAACTCGCCGAGACAGGCAAGGTCGTCACCTTTGGTATCAATCCAGAGGCGCCCGAGACAGGTTATGGCTACATCGAGGCCGAGGGCAATGTTGTGCGCCGCTTTGTCGAAAAACCCGATCTCCAGACCGCTGAATCCTACATCGCCAGTGGCAAGTATCTGTGGAATTCCGGTATGTTCTGTATGACCGCAGAGACTGCTCTGTCAGAACTTAAGCTCTATGCTCCCGAGGTGCTCGACGCAGTATCCAAGACACTCGATGTCTCGCGCAGAGTCGACGGGACCGATCAATATCAAATTGACCTCGATCCCAAGTCCTTTGCTCAGGCCGAGAGTATTTCCATCGACTACGCCCTGATGGAAAAAACCAAACACGCAGCGGTCGTCTCCTGCTCCATCGGCTGGAGCGATATTGGCTCCTGGAATGCGCTGGCCGATCTGGTGCCACCGGATGCTGACGGCAATCGTATCAAAGGCGAAGCCTATCTTCATGACGTCAAAGGCTGCTATATCCAGGCAGACGACCGCCTGATCGCAGCTGTAGGTGTAGAAAATCTGATCGTCATCGATACCCCTGATGCGCTGTTGATCGTGGACAAGAACCGCGCTCAAGACGTCAAGCAGATCGTGGGTCAGCTCAAAAAGATCGGACACGAAGCCTATCGCCTGCATCGCACAGTCCATCGTCCCTGGGGGACGTACACCGTGCTCGAAGAAGGCGCGAATTTCAAGATGAAGCGCATCGTGGTCAAGCCTGGCGCTTCGCTCTCCCTACAAATGCATCACCACCGCAGCGAACACTGGATTGTTGTGGACGGTATGGCCAAGGTGGTCAATGGTGAACGTGATCTGCTAATTGCCACCAACGAATCCACCTTTATCCCCGCTGGGCACAAGCATCGCCTTGAGAACCCAGGCAAGATTGATCTGGTGCTGATCGAAGTCCAGAGCGGCAGCTATCTGGGTGAGGACGACATTGTCCGGTTTGAGGATCACTATGGCCGCGTGTAATCCGGGCATCTGGTGCAGAGGCACCCAATGCAAATGATTCAGGCGCTGTGGTCCTATCGCGGCTTTGTGCTGGGTAGTGTCAGGCGGGAATTCGAGTCTAAATATCGCAATTCGTTGCTGGGTGCCTTATGGACAATTATCAATCCCCTGACGATGATCGTGGTGTATACGGTCATTTTTGCCAAGCTGATGCAGGCAAAATTGCCGGGTGTGGACAGCACGTTTGGTTATAGTATTTATTTATGCGTGGGTGTGCTGACCTGGGGCTTGTTTACCGAGACGGTCAGCCGTTCACAAAATGTCTTTCTCGAAAATGCGAATCTACTAAAGAAAATCAGTTTTCCTCGATTGTGCCTGCCTGTCATTGTTGTGCTCAACGCTGGGGTCAACTTCAGTATCATTTTTGGATTATTCACGGTTTTTTTACTGATTTCTGGAAATTTTCCTGGAATGCCTTTTTTAGCGTTGATACCTGTGATGATCATACAGACC
>CANBUF010000255.1 GCA_947372575.1 Alcaligenaceae bacterium
TGCAGTAGCGTCGCAGATACAGCTAGCCCAATTGTGGCCATCAGCCACATACTGCCAGCACCGACGGGTGAGCCTGCCAGTAAAAAATTGCGCAGGGGCTCCATGAACGGGCGGCCCGGACCAAAGCCCATATACCAGCCTCCACCCAGTCCAATAATCATCAGGGCAAAGGTCTGCAAAAGCATAGGCACCATGGCGACTTTGTGTGCACGCAGCAGGTAGCTGTTGATGCACTGCATCGAGTCCACGATATGAAAGAAGGGCAGCAGAGCCAGCAAAGATAACGCCACGACTGCGACTTCGGGATTGTTGGTATACGCCGCCACAATCAGATTGCGACCACCATAAAGCACCGCAGAGGTCATGAGGGCCCCACAAAGTCCAATGACTAGCCCCATCATGCTGGTGCGATGGGCTTGATGCATTTGTTGCGCACCGATAAGTTGGGCTGTGAGGGCAGCGGTTGCCACGCCAATCGACATCGGCATCATATAGGCCAGCGCTGCCAGGTTGGACATAATCTGGTGGCCGCCCACGACCGCGATACCTTCCTGTGCCACCAGCAAGGTCATGAAGGTAAAGGCGCAGACTTCTACAAGATAGGAGCCACCCATGGGGATGCCAAGTCTCAGGATGCTCCAGAGCATGCGGGGATCTGGCCAGCCGAGTTTGAGTTCAAATTGCTTGTAGAACGGCGTGCGCGTCACAACCCATAAACCCATCAACAGGTTGATCCACAGCACGATGGCAGTCGAGATGCCCGCCCCGGTTGCGCCGAGTGCTGGCAAGCCCCAGTTACCAAAAATCAGCAACCAGTTAAAAAATATTTTAAGGACAATGCCACAGAGATTGATCATCATGATCAATTTTGGTCGTGATACGGCATTGGCGAGCGCGTAGACCGTTCGGAACATCAGTCCCGCTGGCAGCGCGAAGGTCAGGGCCAGCAGATAACTCCCCATTTCTGTGCGTACGTCGCGAGGAACATCGCCCGAAAAACTGAGCCATATATCCGGGAACAACATCACCGCGCCGCCCAGTATAGAAAGCATCACAGACACCCAGATACCCTGGCCCCAGACCTGACCCACACGTTTGAGGTCACCAGCACCGACATATTGAGCCTGGATCGGTATGAGTGCGTGCATCACACCCATCAAACCCACAAACACGGTGATATAGATCGAAATAGACAAGGCAAGGGTTGCGAGATCTGTCGAACTCGCATGGCCGGTCATTGCCGTATCCAACACGCCAAAAGCCATGCTTGCCCACTGGCTGATCATAATCGGCCAGGCCTGCTTGAATATTGCGCGTAGCGTTGCTGCAAAGGAACGCGGAGCGGTATCAACGACTGTCATTTTGTCGGTACACGTAGCAATCTGTAGCGATCGTAACGATCAGCACCCCGGGAGCCTTCCCAGAGGACTTTTACGCCATCGCTGTAACCTGCAGAACCATTCTCTAGTTGCTCAAGCGTGGTTTGCTGCAGGACATAAGGGCAGTTGGAATCGTAGGTAAATGTGATGTCGTCAAACACATACAAGGAGGCCCGTGGTCCAAGCGAAAGCCCCTGAGCGCGAACGCAGGCCGTCTGGCCTTCGGTCAGTGGAATGCGCGCCAGCGCAGCCTGAATCGCGTCAGACATGGGCCGGTAGCTACGGACGTAATCCACCGCAGGCATCCAGAGCAGAACAAGTAGCGTCCAGGTAATTGTGATGCCTGCGGCACATAACATGACCCCCCGCCACAGAACGCTTGGGTGCAGGCGAATACGCCAGTACACCAGAGCGGTCCAGATCAGCGTCACGATGCCCGAAACTATCACGGTCCACCAGGCGATATGTGGTTCGTAGCCGGTGGTCAGTCGCTGGATATTCAGTTGAATCTGATGTGGAATGCCGAAATAGAGGGCAAACCAGCCTACCCATACGCATAAGATCGTGACCGAAAAGCACATCAAGGCAAACCAGTCTATTGTGTTGACGACCGCGCGACGCATCGTCGGCAAGGCAAATGCTGCCAGCACACTCAATGGGGCGATCAGCAGCACGTACTCTGGCTCGCCAGTCTCCTCCATCATGGGTAATACCAGAACCAGGCCGAGCGCTACGCTCAGGGGAATCCAGATGTGTGGTGCCGTCATCCAGCGACGCCATTGCCAGAGCGCCAGCCCTGCGAGCGGCCAAACCGGCCAAAGGAACCACGGCAGATCGCGTAAGGGTCTGAGGGCGACGTTGTAATCGGGGAACCCAAAATTCATGCTGTTCCAATGCAGCCAGGCGTTGGTCCATTGCGGATCAGCCAGACTGGCAGGTATCCACCAGGCCAGGATCAGAGCGGCTGCCAGGACAATCGTCAGCAATAGCCATTTGCGCCGCGACCAGAGTGCGCTACGAGGATGAAAGGCAAGAGGAACCGCCAGCAGCACCGGAGCCAGCCCAGGACCGCCGCGCGTGAGAAAAGCACCAGCAAGCGCCAGGCCTAGCATCAGTGCACCAAGCAGGGGCTTGTCGAGCATTCTGGCCATTGCACACAGGGCCAGTGCCTGGCAGGCAATCATTGCAGGCAGGACCGAGGTCTCGTGCACCCTGAGCAACAGTCCAACCGTTGCCAGCATGAGTAATACCGCAGCATCCGCCAGCAGTCGTCCGTAATCTTTAACTGTGGGTTCACCACCAAAAGGTAGGGCCAGAGGTTGTGCTTCGTTACGGCGTCCCAGCAGATAGGTGCCATACCATACACATAGCAGGGTGAGGCTGAACCAGGCGATCGTATTGATGCGCGAAGCGGTGATGTCACCCAGCCAGTGACCGAGCAGCCGGATAAGTCCTGCACCGGTCCACATCACCAGTGGACCATCCTGTGCCAGTTCCATGGGCCCAACATGCGGTACCAGCCAAGCGGTGCCACCCTCGTGCAAGGCAGAAAGCATCATGGCAAGGCCCGCCACATCGTCAATCTTCCAGGGGTCACGGCCAAAGAGGCCTGCAACGATATAGGCAAGCGCAAGCACTCCCAGCACAAGCCTGGGCAACTTAACCGTTGCTGGGGCAGTTAGTCTGGCCGGAGTTGAGGGGCTATGCTGTGACACGTTGTACAGTAACCTTTGGTTGTTGAGGTCATGCAGGATAGTAACAATACTGACAAGTGATAATTCAGGCAAAAAAAAGGCAGCCAGTGGCTGCCCCGGATGACGCAATTATTCTGTTAAGAATAATTATTCGGCAGCCTTTTTACCAACGCCTGTAAATGCAAAACGGGCACGGAATTTCTCGACACGACCTGTTTCAACAATACGTGTTTGAGCACCAGTGTAGAAGGGGTGTGATTCGGAAGTCACGTCACACTTGAACAGGGGGTAGGTCTTACCATCTAATTCGATGGTTTCGCGGCTGTTCAGCGTTGAGCGTGTGATGAACTTGTTGCCTGTCTGCAAGTCTGCAAACACGACATCGCGGTATTCTGGATGGACGCCATCTTTCATTATTAATATCCTTTGGGTTTGCGGGTCGCCAGCTTTAACTTTAAAGCCACGTATCCTTCAGTCAGCCCATGATTCTACAGGGTATAGGGGTTTCCTGCAATATGGGGTGGTATTCTGCTTGTTGTCTCGATTGAATACGTTGTCCGACAAGCTGCCAGAAATGACTCAACTATCCCCACAAAAGCCCCGAAATTCAGCCCGATCCGCCCCCAAAGCTATCGTGCCCGAGCATGAACCCCCTACTATTTCCGAGTCGGGTGGGATTCGCTATCTGCATTTTGGCACTGAATGGGTGCAAGGCGCGATGTGGATCAAGGAGCCTGCCGAATTGGTGCTTGAATATACCGCCCAGATGATGGCGTGGCTATTGTTCCTGGAGCCCTTGCGCAACCAGACGATCGGCATGTTTGGATTGGGTGCCGGTTCTTTGGCGCGGTTTTGCCTCAAACACTTACGCCATAATATTCAGGTTGTAGAGTGGAATCCTCAAGTCACTGCGGTCTG
>CANBUF010000256.1 GCA_947372575.1 Alcaligenaceae bacterium
CGAAAAATGCATCCATGTCTCTGAAAGCATCGTTCCAGGGGAGATCGACATCACGGTCCAGGGTTCCTGGCTGCATACGATTTTGTTCGAAATCCCCGTTCTGGCCATTGTCAACGAGGTGTACTTCAGGAACACCTGTCCAGCCCTACCCTGGGAGGAGGCACGCAAGCGGCTGCAGGCCAAAATGCGCCTGGTGCTCGATGCGTCCGATTTGAGTGAATTCCGCGTGGCTGAGTACGGTACACGTAGGCGCTTTTCGCACGCGTGGCACGAAGAAGTCGTGACCACCATGAAAGCGCAGATGGGCGAACATTTTGCCGGAACCAGCAATGTCTGGTTTGCGATGAAGCATGGTGTCCTGCCCCTGGGGACGATGGCGCATGAATATCTGCAGGCCTGTCAGGCCCTGGGTCCCAGGTTACGGGATTCGCAGGTGTTCGCACTCGAAGTCTGGGCAAAAGAGTATCGGGGCGACCTCGGGATCGCGCTGTCCGATGTGTATGGACTGGCCGCATTCTTACGTGATTTTGATATGTATTTTTGTAAGTTATTTGATGGTGCGCGCCACGACTCGGGTGATCCCTTTGAGTGGGGAGAGCGGATGATTGCGCATTATGCGCATAATCGTGTGGATGCCCGCATGAAGACACTGATTTTTTCAGATGCGCTGACCTTCCCGCGCGCGATAGAATTGATGCGTCGTTTTACTGGACGTTGTCGGATTGCGTTTGGAATTGGAACGAATCTGACCAATGACTTAGGTCACGAGCCGCTTCAGATTGTCATGAAAATGGTCAAATGCAATGGTCAGCCGGTTGCAAAAATTTCTGATGCGCCCGAAAAAACCATGTGCGACGACAAAGCCTACCTGGCCTACCTGCGCCAGGTGTTTGAATTACCACCCGCTTAATTGAATCAAGGAATGAAATGAGTAACCTCACACGCGTAAACGTCGCTAAACGACTCTCTGACATGGCTGTCTATAACGGCGTAGCCTATCTGGCTGGCCAGGTCGCCGAGGACGCCTCACAGGACATTACAGGCCAGACCGCGCAGATCTTGGCCACGATTGATAAATTGCTGGCAACTGCTGGCACGGACAAAACCCGCTTGTTGATGGTGCAGATTTTTGTTGCGAACATGAAAGAGTTTGATGGCATGAATAAAGCCTGGGATGCCTGGGTTCCTGCAGGCAACGCTCCTCCACGCGCCACAATCGAAGCCCGTCTGGCCAGTGCAGACTACAAGGTCGAAATTGTGGTGACTGCAGCGGTCTGATGGATCCATTGCTGGTCGTTGGTTTGAGTGATGACGATCAGGCGTTGCTCGCGCGCGCCATGCTCTGGGCAACCCCGCAGCTTGCGGGTTTGTACACCCCCTCGGGCGAGCCTCAGCTCGACCACGCACTCGGAACGGTCCGGGTGCTGGCCGATATGCAGGCGGATGCAGCGACCCGGACAGCAGCCCTGTTCATGGCGCTGCCCGAGACGGCTTCAGCCAAACAGGCTGATTCCATTACTGCCCAGTTCGGTACTGAGGTTGGCAGACTGGTCCAGGGCACGCGTGCCTTGTTGCGTCTGGGTTCGATTGCCAGTGGCGCGAGCCAGGCGGCGGTTGACTCAAGCGCACAAAAAGAAAAACTTCGCAAAATGCTGCTTGCGATGGCAGCAGATTTGCGCATTGTCCTGATTCGGCTGGCCTCTCGCCTGCAGTCCCTGCGTTGGTATGCCGCATCCAAAACGCCTTGCGATCCAGCGCTAGCACGCGAAACCCTCGATCTCTATACCCCGCTTGCCAATCGACTCGGTATCTGGCAAATCAAATGGGAAATGGAAGATCTTGCTTTTCGATTTACGGACCCACAGCGTTACAAAGAAATTGCCAGGCTGCTCGAAGAAAAACGTGTCGAGCGCGAAGCCTTTATTGCCCAGACGATCGAGCATTTGACGCTTGCTCTCAAGCAGATGGGAATTGCGGCAGATGTCTCTGGACGTCCCAAACATATTTACAGCATCCATAACAAAATGTTGCACAAACATCTGGACTTTAATCAGCTGTTTGATGTCCGGGCAGTGCGCATCATCGTGCCCGAAGAACGCGATTGCTACGCCGCACTGAGCTTAGTGCATGAGCGATGGGTGCCGATCACTGACGAGTTCGACGATTACGTCTCGCGTCCCAAGCCCAACGGGTACCGCTCCTTGCACACTGTGGTGTCAGATGAGCTGGGCCGGCCTTTCGAAGTCCAGATCCGCACACGTGCAATGCACGAATTCGCCGAATACGGGATGGCTGCGCATTGGCGCTACAAAGAAGCCGGTCCGCGTGGTGGCCAGGCTGCCTCAAAAAGTCAGTCTGAGCAGCAGTATGACCAGCAGCTCGCCTGGATGCGCCAGTTGCTGGCCTGGAATAACGAAGCCGCGGAACAACCCGCCAGCCAGCCCGGTCAGGTTGCGCACAAGCAAAGCGATGAGCGCATCTATGTGTTGTCTCCCCAGGCCCGGGTGATTGAATTGCCGGTGGGGGCGACGCCTGTCGACTTTGCCTATCACTTGCATTCCGATCTTGGCCATCGTTGCCGGGGCGCCCGCATTGATGGGCAGCTGGTGCCGTTGAGTACACAATTGCAAACCGGACAAACAGTTGAAATTGTCACGACCAAATCGGGTGGACCTTCACGCGACTGGCTCAACCCGCAGCTCGGGTTGCTGGCGAGTCCGCGGGCACGCGCAAAAGTCCGGGCCTGGTTCAACGCGATTGAACTTCAGCAACGCATTAACCAGGGCCAGGCGCTGGTCGAAAAAGAATTGCAGCGACTAGGTAAAACCGCTGTCAATCTCGAACAACTTTCTGAGCAGCTCGGTTTTGCCCGTGCCGATGATCTGTATGTGGCCGCCGCTAAAGAAGAATTCAGTCTGCGCCAGATCGATGCGTTGTTTCAGCCAGTGGTGCCTGAACAGGAAATCAGCCCCGAAGCACTTGTCACCCATGCCCCACGAGCCGCCAGTACCTCACAGTCTGGCAAAAGTGGCGTGCTGGTGGTGGGCGTTGGATCCCTGCTGACCCAGCTTGCGCGCTGCTGCCGTCCTGCTCCGCCTGATGTAATCAGTGGTTTTGTGACTCGCGGCCGGGGGGTATCGATTCATCGCCAGGATTGCCCGAGTTATCTTGCTCTCGCGACCCAGCAACCAGAGCGGGTCATCGAGGTGGCGTGGGGTGAGCGCGCAACAGGTGCTGTCTATCCGGTTGATCTGAGCATCCGTTCACAGGATCGTCCTGGCCTGTTGCGTGACTTGTCCGAGGTGTTTGCCCGTTTGCGGCTCAATGTGGTGGCTGTCAATACCCAGAGCAAGGCTTCCATTGCCCATATGGGGTTCACCGTCGAAGTGCATGACGGCGCTGAACTCGGGCGCGCGATGGCTGCGCTGACTGAGGTCAACGGGGTCATTTCAGCCCAGCGGCGCTGAGCGCGCCGGACTGCTAAAATCAGTACCTCGCTATGGTGCGAATGTGGAGATTTCGTCTTGAAACCCTATGATTTCCCTGATGCCAAAGGTCATTTTGGCCCCTACGGTGGTGTGTTTGCAGCAGAAACACTGATGCAGGCTATCGAAGAGCTGCGCCTCGCATACGAAAAGTATCGTAACGATCCGGAGTTCCTAGCTGAATTCCATTATGAACTTAAGCACTTTGTGGGTCGTCCAACGCCTGTTTATCATGCGCGTCGCTGGTCCGAAGAGCTGGGTGGCGCGCAGATCTGGTTCAAACGCGAAGACTTGAACCACACGGGTGCACACAAAATCAACAACAGTCTCGGGCAAGCACTGCTGGCTCGCAGAATGGGTAAAAAGCGCATCATTGCCGAGACCGGTGCCGGTCAGCACGGTGTGGCAACTGCCACCGTCTGCGCGCGTTATGGCATGGACTGTGTGGTTTTTATGGGTAGCGAAGACGTCAAGCGACAGTCACCCA
>CANBUF010000257.1 GCA_947372575.1 Alcaligenaceae bacterium
AACCAGCAGAACCAGGAAAGCGTCCACGAGCGAATAAAACGCAGGCAGTACTCGATATGGGTCAATATATTATCGGAACGGCGCTTAACGACGCACTGAATCCCGTCAATCGTAATTACCCAGACACCGGTGCCGTCCTCAGCATGCAGGTCAAGCCATTGCTTTAGATCGTGCTCAAAAGAAGGAGGAAGTGCTGTGGTCATGTTGCGTCCGTACGAATAATGCAAAAAGCCGGCGATATGACTCGCCGGCTTTTTGAGACCAGACTTTAGTGCTTAGACCAGATCGCCAACTACCACGACCGAGATGCTGCTTACGACATCAGGATGCAATGCAATCTGGACGGGGAATTCACCGACCATTTTGAGAGCGCCTTCAGGCAAACGCACCTGTGATTTTTCGATGCCGGCAAAACCTGCAGCAACCAGAGCTGTGGAAATATCCATGTTGGTCACGGAACCAAACAGACGTCCATCAACACCAGCTTTCTGGCTGATCTTGAGCGAGAAGCTTTCAAGACGCTCACCAATTGCCTGGGAAGCGGCCAGTTTTTCTGCCTGGATTTTTTCGAGCTCAGCGCGACGGGCTTCAAACTCTTTCAGAGCTGTTTCGGTCGCACGGCGAGCTTTCTTTTGGGGGATCTGGAAGTTACGGGCGTAGCCATCACGCACACGCACAACTTCACCGAGGTTGCCGACGTTAACGACTTTTTCGAGCAGAATAATTTGCATGGTATGCCCCTGGATCAGTTGTGGTTATCAGTGAAGGGCAAGAACGCCAGGAAACGCGCGCGCTTGATCGCGGTATCGAGCTGACGCTGATAAATTGCCTTGGTACCAGTCAGACGGGCAGGAATAATCTTGCCGTTTTCCTGGATGAAGTCACGCAATGTATCCAGATCTTTGTAATCAATCTGATCAACATTCGCTGCGCTGAAGCGGCAAAATTTGCGACGCTTAAAGAGCGGGTTCTGTTGCGTGAATTTCTTTTTTTCTTTTTTCTTACCGAAGAAAGCCATGATATGCCTTGTTCAAATCTGTTGAATTCGCTGCGCATGCAGTCTGAATTTTGGGGAATCTTTTCGAACCGGAGCGATGAAGCCCTGAATCCGTACGTTACTGCCTAAACTTATTGCACCGGCCATCTGAACCAGATCTCCCATCACCACTACTGGTAGCGCGAACGCTATCTGGCGAGGATGACCTGCTTCTGTGACTTCAGACTCATGAGAGACCACGAACTCTAAAACTGCAACCCCGGATGGTGTATACCGCAGGGGTGATCGTTCAAGAACCTGTCCTTCAACTTCGAGCCGATTCACGGCAGACCTTTTTGCGCTGAATTATTCAGCGTCGTCAGCAACAACTTCGGCAGATGCTTTACGGGCTTCGTCACGTTCAACTTGTTTCATCATGATCGAAGGCTCTGTCTGAGCATGCTTGGTCTTGATGACAAGGTGACGCAATACGGCGTCGTTGTAGCGAAATGCGTGCTCGAGCTCGTCAAGCGTTGTCTGGCCGCATTCAATGTTGAAGCAGACATAGTGGGCTTTGACCAATTTCTGGATTGGGTAAGCCAGTTGACGACGGCCCCAGTCTTCGAGACGATGAATTTTGCCACCTTGCGTCGTGACCATTGCCTGGTAACGCTCGACCATGGCGGGCACTTGCTCGCTTTGGTCTGGGTGGACGATAAAAACCACTTCGTAATTGCGCATGCAAACTACTCCTGAGGATGTCTGACAGCAGCCAGTCCAGAAAAATTACGCCTGGTACTCCTGCCATCAGTGTCAGCCCGCCAGGCCAGAAATCTGGTTGGTCGAGCAAGAAAGCCTTCCATTTTCGCCTATATAGGGGTTTTACGCAAGTTCAGCTGTAAAACCGCGCCCGGATCGAGCGTTCAATCCCTGCAGCATCAAGCCCCACGCCTGCCAGCAACGCAGCTTGCTCTCCATGATCGATGAACACATCCGGTAAACCAAGCTGCAGTACAGGCAATACGACCGCAGCAGCGGCAAGCGCTTCGGTCACGGCACTGCCTGCGCCTCCCATGATCGCGCCTTCTTCGATGGTAACCAAACCCTCGTGCGATGCTGCCATATCCAGCACCAGCTCCGTATCCAGCGGCTTGACAAAACGCATGTCAACCACCGTCAGATCCAGCGCTTGGGCAACTGCAAGGGCTGCAGGCACAAGCGTCCCGAACACCAGCAGCGCAAGTTTAGCGCCGCGCCGACGCACGATACCGCGACCTAAGGGCACTGTATCCAGCCCCTGGGAAACCGTCGCACCACAACCAGAACCACGCGGGTATCGCACCGACGCGGGGCCTTCATACTGATAGCAGGTTGAAAGCAACAGTCGGGTTTCATTTTCGTCAGACGGTGTAGCCACCACCATATTGGGGATGCAACGCAGGAAGGCAATGTCGTAATTGCCGGCATGCGTCGCCCCATCTGCGCCGACCAGGCCAGCACGATCAAGCGCAAAGGTCACATCGAGATTCTGCAATGCCACATCATGAATCAGCTGATCGTAGCCGCGCTGCAGAAATGTCGAATAAATCGCGACAACCGGCTTTTGGCCTTCACAGGCGATGCCTGCCGCAAAGGTGACCGCATGCTGTTCAGCAATTCCCACATCAAAGTATCGTGTTGGGAAAAGCCTTTCAAACTCAACCATGCCACTGCCTTCGCGCATCGCCGGTGTAATGCCGATCAGGCGCGAATCGTGGTCAGCCATATCAATCAGCCAGCGACCGAATACCTGGGTAAAGCTGACTTTAGGCGTACCGGTGGATTTCTGGATACCAATGGCGGGATCGAATTTACCGGGGCCGTGATAAAGCACAGGATCGGCTTCGGCCAGCTTGTAGCCTTGACCTTTTTTGGTGACGACATGCAGGAACTGCGGACCTTTGAGGGCGCGCATATTTTGCAGCGTGGGAATGAGCGCCTCCAGGTCATGACCATCAATTGGTCCGACATAGTTAAAGCCCATTTCTTCGAACAGCGTTGCAGGCGTGACCATGCCTTTGGCATGTTCCTCAAAACGCCGCGCCAGCTCAAGCACAGGCGGGACGTGCTGCAAGACCGCACGACCAACGTTTTTTGCTGCGGCATAAAACTGACCGGACATCAGCCTGGCCAGATACCGGTTCATCGCTCCAACAGGAGGAGAAATCGACATATCGTTGTCATTGAGAATGACCAGCAAATTGATGTCAGGCGTGACCCCGGCATTATTCATCGCCTCAAAGGCCATCCCCGCTGTCAGCGCACCGTCGCCAATCACAGCAATATGCTGACGCGAGACCCCTGCATTACGTGAAGCAACCGCCATACCCAGTGCAGCGGAAATTGAAGTCGAAGAGTGTGCGGTCCCAAAGGCGTCATATTCAGACTCGCTGCGTTTGGGAAATCCGGACATCCCGCCAAACTGCCGCAAGCTGGCCATGCCCTGCTTGCGGCCGGTCAGAATCTTGTGCGGGTAGGACTGGTGGCCCACATCCCAGATAATCCGGTCATGCGGGGTGTCATACACATAGTGCAGCGCAACCGTCAGCTCGACCGTACCGAGATTGGACGATAAATGTCCGCCCGTTCGCGAAACAGACTGCAGCAAAAAGCTGCGCAATTCATCCGCCAGGCGGGCAAGGCGGCGCCGATCCAGTTTCTTGAGATCTGAGGGTGAAGCAATGGAATCTAACAATTCTGTGGACATAGCACGCTACTTAAAAATAATCTTTGTGCGCAGCATCCGTGTGCGCACGCACGCATCAATGATTGCGCAGCACAATGAAATCTGCAAGATCCGCCAGCAAATGACCTGAGGCACCCAGCGGCACAATAGCTTGACGCGCCTGCTCGTGTAATTGTCGCGCAAAAAGCTGTGCACCCTCCAGCCCCATCAGACTCACATAGGTTGGCTTATTCGCCGCAGCATCTTTACCGGGTGTTTTA
>CANBUF010000258.1 GCA_947372575.1 Alcaligenaceae bacterium
TATTACCCGTGACAAATATCCAACCACTCGCACTCCCACTGGTGCCGCTATTTGCAGTAGTAACGGTAATATTTGCTCCAGAGGTCAATGCATTAGACAGCGTCGCATTATTAACATAGACGGTATTGGCATTGCTGCTTGGCGTAAGAACTGAGCTTACATTTATGTAACCTGAGTCTGCAGAAGAACCAATGGTCACGTTCGCAGGGTCAAGCAACCAGCTTCCGTTCACACCCAGATTCACACTTGCATTGGCACTGACACCGAGCACATGCCCAGAGGTTTCAACATTACCGCCAACACCTGTCCCAGCACCATTAACAGCAATTGTGCCGTTAACTTGTGTGAGTGAATTCGCGTTACTCACGTTTGACCAGAGCACAACCTTACCGCCATTGCCGAGCTGGGTAGCGCTCGCATTAATCGACGTGCCGTCTTGCATGGCTAGGGTTGTTGCTTGATAAGTACTGTTACTTCCTTGCCAATCACCACCAACTAAAACAGTACCGCCAAGCGTTGCACCAGTCGCATCAATAGCAGTTTTCTCTGCCAGAGTGATGCTGTCACCAGTCACTACAACACTACCTGCCTGACCACGCGGGCTACGCGTACTGACTGTCGATCCGCTCAGTACAACTGTCGCGTTAACTGTGGGTACAGCACTTGCTTTATTAAGTGGGTTATCACTTAATAATTCCTCTGCACTGGAGGGGCTGACACCACTAATCATGACAGTTCCACCTGCGGTGTCACCATCTGCATTCAGTGTGCTATTGGTCACACGCAATTGATTGCCGACTAACTGAATCGAGCCGCCCTGTGCGGACGTATTCGAAGTGTTGGTCGCGCTGACCTGGATGTTAGCCTCGCTCACATCCAGTGTATTGGTCGCAGAAACCTTAACCGAGCCACCTTTGACCGCACTGGTCGCGAAACTGTTACCTGCGAGGGATATATTTTGACCACTGATCTGAATGGCGCCTGCCTGCGCACTGTCACTTGATACATCAAGTAAGCCAGCATCAGTATTCGTGACAGTCGTACCCTCAAGGAAAATTCTACCGCCCTGCTGACTCGCGCCTTTTGCTTCGATGGTGCCACTATTGACGACGCTTGCAGCCAGCTGGTCGGTTGCGCGCGCGGACAGGATGACAAGTCCGTTGGGAGCTTTAATCGCGTATCTATTTTCAACTAGAGTATCTAGTTGTGCGGCGCTCACCGTAATGCTTTCAAGCTTGCTGGTCGCACCAAAATTAAGGGTAATGCTTTCTCCAGCGGCCATCGCGACCGTACCGGCTTGCGCAATCAATACGCCATTATTGCGAACCTCGGGCGCCAGCATGGCGATATAACCATTCAAACTCGTCTGGATTGTGCCTTCGTTGATCACCTTACCTGTACTGCCGTTCCGATCGAACGTGGTACTGCCCGCCATAAATGCGTCATCACTCATATTGTGAGTGGTCGCGACAATACCGCCTACGTTAACTTGTGAGCCCGGTGCAAAATAAATACCCGCAGAGTTGATCAGATAGACTTGACCATTGGCGTTAAGCTGCCCGAATATCTGACTCGGGTCGGGGGAGTTGACCCGGTTAAGCGCAACTGAATCGCTGCCTGGCTGAACAAAGTTGACTTGAGCCTGGCTACCAATATCGAAACCAGTCCAGTTAATCGCCGCGCGGTTCGATGATTGCGTCACAGTCATCGTATTACCCGCCGTCGCAATATTCGCTGTGCCGGCTGAAACCTGACCTCCGATAGGTAATACAGTGGATCCCGAGCGCGGAACCGCGGCCTGCGCAGCCGCTAAGGCCGCACTTTTAGCTGCGGCTGCAGCTGCAGTGGCTGCTGCTGCGGCGGTTGCTGCACCAGCAGTTACTTGGCTCACGACAGGTAATTGACTCGTGGGAGCAGCGACAACCACAGCCTGCGGGACAGGCACGACCACAGGCTGTGGAACAGTTACTGCACCACCACTCGCGGCAAGACTCACTGCATTGGGAGACACACTAGCGCCAGCAGGTAACGAAGTCGTGACGGGTGTCGCGCCCAATGAAAGCGCGGGTAAAACGCTACCAGTTAGCAGTACCGAAACGACTACTCCACGCGGCCCATTAATAAAGGCATGACGGTAGATATATCGTTGTTGAAACTGAATAAGTGGCTGCATCACCAGCCGCTCGTCACGCCACACAATTTCGAAATTTAGTCTGTGAGCATCGGTTTCACGATTTTGACGGCGAATCAGCGACTGAACTTTGCCGCAGCCTTTAGTGGTTTCGCTTACAGCAACCCAAGCCATCCGAACTCTGCACCAGATAACTTTAAAAATCCGATTAAGTGAATTTTTCATGATCAGTCACTCAACTTATAAAATATCTACAGGCTGCATAAAACCTTGCTTGGCTTGATCCAAGGTCTGTTGCGTTCGCTGCAATTCATTATTGATTAACGCATTGATGCCTGCACTTGAAAAAGTTAAAGGCATCGTTACCGTAGTTAAGGCTGGTAAATCCATCGGAGGCATCGCGATAGGTGCTTGCGCCTGAAGGGGATTTTTTTCATCCTCATAGGTTGAGTCGATCGTCTCATTCCTGTTTTGAGCGTTAACGGGAGCATCTTCTGAATCAACGTCAGCGGAAATTGATGTGGGAATTGATGTCGAGCTGGGAAATGGGGCTAGAGATAATCCTGACGATGATGATCGCTTAAATATTTTGATCAGCAAGCCAACTAACAAGAGGCTCAATACACCACCAAAAATTAATATTATTTTTTGATTCGTGTGCCCTAATTGATTCAAGCGTGTAGCCGTGTCGACTTGAGCCTCTGTGAGTTTTTCTATCAGCGCTTTAACTTCAATTTCTGTCCGTGTTTTAACTTCATTTTCTTTGGTGATCAACGCTCTGGCATCTGCCTGCAGTGCTAAAAGACTTTCAGCAAGCGCCTTTACATCAACATCCAGATTGGAAAGTTGAGATTTAAGCGCAATGGACTGTCCCTGTCCGAGAGAAGTCTGCTTAGATATCGCTTGTTTAAGAACAACTATCTGCCCTTTAATTTTCCGCAATTCCTGAGCGACAAACTCATATCCTGGTTCACTACCTTCTTGAGCAAACGCTGATACGCTCAGAAAGCCCATTACCAAGCATCCCGCAATTCTGCGGAAAATTAAATTCCAACGGTTCACTTTCTTTCCGGAGGCAGGGTAAATGAAATGACTTCAGCTCCCGCCTGAAGCCGGATACGCACAGACTGAGCATGGTCAGAAAGTGCATTCACGGCTACTCTGTCCAGCACCAATTTAAAGTTTTCACGGTCGACAGTTATCCACTCAGGTAATGGCTCGCCATTAGCAAGTGTGGCTTTGAGTGCATCTGGTTCGTTCGTTTTTCGAAGCTCCTGGATGAGAGCGCTCGGAAAATCGATCGTCAACTGTTCAACGAGCTCTTGGGCAACAGGCAAATTAACACGTTGTTTGCGCTCAATCTGACCCGTGACATCACTCCCTGACTCCATCGAGAGATTGCCATAATGAACATTGCCATCAATTGCAGCGCCATTTCGCACGATGACAGACGCACTATCTACCGTGCCAGTGATACGTCCAAATACATCCAATTGATTTGCAACAATATTCCCAGCGAGGAGACTTCCCTTCTCTGCTTTAAGGTTATTCATCTTGAGATTGCCATTGATCGTACCGGAGACCACACAAGATCCCTTACTAACCAATTCACTGCTACCGGCAACTAGCGCACCCGCGCGAATAATGACGTCATGACTATTAAAGTCACCATTGAGCTTGCCAGCGATATCAAGCTGCGCGCATTCGATCGAACCAAATACCTGACCCGTCTCAGTCAGTTTGACAATTTCGGCACTGACGGTGCCTTTGATAGTTCCGCTGACGAGCAAAGTACCTTGGCCACGAATGTCTCCATCAACCGT
>CANBUF010000259.1 GCA_947372575.1 Alcaligenaceae bacterium
GACGAATTTCGGTTGTGGACATAGTCAGTTCTGGGTAAAAATAAGTTGTGTTTAAAGCAAATAAATGCGCGGTACTTAAGGCAAACAAATGCAAAGTGTTTCAGGTAAATCACTCTAGGGTAAACCCTCTGCATGTTACAGGCGTTTGCTATCCTTGCCCTGAGTGCGGCAAAATCAGGGTTCTTGTTGTTATAAACCTAAAAATACTGCAAATCGTTGCAAGTGGAGATTTTAAGATGGCTGTTCGATATTTGAAGCGTGGCAAAGATGCTGCAGCAGTGGCTGAAGCGGATGCAAAAGTCCGGGCAACAGTGGAAGGCTTATTGCTCGATATCGAAAAACGAGGCGACCAGGCCGTCCGTGAAATGTCCGCAAAATTCGACAACTGGGAGCCGAGTGAATTTCGTTTGAGTCAGGCAGATATCGAGAAGGCTATCAAACAGTTATCGCCACGAGAATTAGAAGACATCAAGTTCGCACAAACCCAGATTCGCCGGTTTGCGCAGGCACAGAGAGACTCCATGCAGGATGTCGAAATCGAAACAATCCCGGGCGTCGTCCTCGGTCACAAACATATCCCCATGAGCGCGGTGGGTTGTTATGTCCCAGGCGGAAAGTATCCGATGATTGCTTCGGCGCACATGAGCGTGCTGACGGCTAAAGTCGCAGGCGTGAAAAGAATTGTTGCGACCGCGCCTCCATTTCAAGGGGCTGCACATCCAGCCATTGTGACGGCGATGCATTTTGCAGGTGCGGACGAAATTCTCGTGCTGGGTGGCATTCAAGCCGTTGGGGCTATGGCGCTTGGTACGCAATCGATCGCACCCGTTGATATGCTGGTGGGTCCCGGCAATATGTTTGTTGCAGAGGCTAAGCGTCAGTTGTTTGGTCGTGTGGGGATTGACCTCTTTGCAGGTCCGACTGAGACGCTGGTGATCGCCGATGATTCAGTAGATGCTGAAATGTGTGCAGTGGATTTGCTTGGCCAGGCCGAACACGGTCCGACTTCTCCCGCAATTCTTTTGACCAACAGTGAAGCACTCGCACGTGCGACGATGGCCGAAATTGAACGTCAGCTGACCATTCTCCCAACGGCCGACATCGCCCGTGCCTCCTGGGCTGAGCACGGTGAAATCATTGTGTGCGACACAATCGCCGAGATGATCGCGACTGCGGACCAGCTTGCCTTTGAGCATGTTCAGGTGCTGACGCGTGATCCTGACGTGTTTTTGAATGGCTTGACCCACTACGGCGCGTTGTTCCTGGGGCCCCGCACCAATGTGAGTTTTGGTGAAAAGGTGATTGGTACGAACCACACCTTGCCCACCAAACGCAGTGCCCGCTTTACAGGTGGTCTCTGGGTAGGCAAATTCTTGAAAACCTGTACCTATCAGCGTGTCACAACCGATGCCGCCTCGGCGCTCATTGGTGAATACTGTTCGCGACTGTGTCACATGGAGAATTTTGCCGGACATGGTGAGCAGGCTAACCTGCGTGTGCGGCGCTATGGTGACCGTGCAGAAGTGCCCTGGTACGAGCCTGTTCCAGCACTGAATTAAGTACTGAATTAAGCACTGAGTTAGCAGTGGGTTAAGCGCTACTGCAAAGCACTACAGAGTCGTTTTTCAGGATAAGGGCTGCCGGGTTCTGGCAGCCCTTGCCGTTTGGTCGTTACAATCGCAAGATCATAGACAGACGGACTGAATCAATGTCTGACGTTATTGCACTGATATTTGATTTTGACGATACGCTTGCCCCCGATAGCACCTCTGGCTATCTGGAAAGCATCGGCGTAGACACCCAGGAATTCTGGACCAAACGGGTCGACCCCCTGCTTGCTCAGGATTGGGACCCCGTGCCTGCGTATTTGCACGAAATGATTCAACTTTCTCGCGAACGTGGTGACGCACCCATCACGCGGGAGACCCTGCAGCGCTGGGGGGCAAGCTTGCCACTGCATACAGGCGTAGAAACGCTCTTTAGCCGGTTGCGCGAGCAGGTTAGAAAAGTGCATCCACAAGTCCAGCTTGAGTTCTACCTGATTTCGAGTGGAATCGGCGACGTTGTGCGTCACACGCGCATCGCGCACGAATTCACAGGAATCTGGGCCTCTGAATTTATTTATGATGCCGCGGGCGCTATTTCGTTCCCCCGTCGCATTGTCAGCTTTACCGATAAAACCCGCTATTTGTTCCATATCCAAAAAGGAATCGTCGGTCCCTCCTATGTTGGCAAGCCCTTCGAAGTAAACCGCAAGGTGTCTGAGGACAGATTACGCGTGCCCTTTGATCAGATGGTGTTTGTTGGTGACGGCTATACCGATATTCCTTGTTTCTCGCTGATTCGTAGTTCGGGTGGTTTTGCCTTTGGTGTCTGGGATCCAAAACATCGGGACAAACGCAGTCGTGCCTGGGGGTTTATCGAGGATGGTCGCGTCTCGAACTTGAATCAGGCTCGCTACGATGATGATGCCGAGCTTTATCAGTGGCTCGAAGAAGCTCTCACTAGTCTGGCAGGTCGGGTCGCACTGAAGTCAAGGCTCTATCGTGGATGAAACCATGATGCGGCTTGCGATTGAGCAGGCCCATCTGGCTGAGCAGCACGGCGAGGTCCCCGTTGGCGCTGTGTTGGTCGGTGTGGATGGCAATATACTTGCCACCGGTTTCAATCGTACGATCATTGATCACGACCCGACGGCCCACGCAGAAATCATCGCCTTGAGAGGGGCTGCCAGACAGATGCAGAATTACCGTCTGCCAGGTGCTTCACTGTTTGTCACGCTTGAACCCTGTGCCATGTGTCTGGGTGCCATCATGCACGCCCGGCTCGCGCGGGTGATTTTTGGTGCAGCAGATCCTAAAACAGGCGTCTGCGGCAGTGTCATCAACCTGGCCGAACACACTCAGCTCAATCATCACACGTCCGTGACAGGCGGCCTGATGGCCGAGGCCTGCGGGGATGTTCTTCGTCAATTTTTCAAAAAACGTCGCAGCAAGGATACTAAGCATGACGCAGCATAATCACTACCACGTACCCGATGCGGGCGGGATTTACATTTTTTCACCTTCAAGCGCTGTTGCAGACGCCCAGGCACTTGAGCGTGCCTCGGTGCGCTTAAATGCAATGGGCTTTAAGGTTGCCATTGATCGTACCGCGCTCGCCCAATCACAGCGCTTTGCCGGGACGGATACGCAACGGCTCGCCGCATTCTCGCGAGCCATCAAACAGAAGCTCCCGATTGTCATGGCGACTCGTGGTGGGTACGGCATCACACGTTTATTGCCCAGCTTGGACTGGGAGGCGATTGCCGCCTCGGGCAAACGTTTTATCGGGCAAAGCGACTTCACCGCCTTTAGTCTCGCCTTGCTCGCTAAGACGGGAATGGTCAGCTATGCAGGACCGACAGCCTGTTTTGATTTTGGCGCTAAAAAGCCCGAAATCCTCACTGCTGAAATCTTTGGTGAATGCATGCGTGGAGAGCTTGAGATCCTCAGTTTCGAGACGCAGGATGCGGATGCCGCAGATTGTCGCGGTATCTTGTGGGGCGGGAATCTTGCTATGCTGACCTCGTTGCTTGGCACACCCTACATGCCTAAAATCAAAGGCGGAATTCTGTTTGTAGAAGACGTGGGTGAGCATCCATACCGGATTGAACGTATGCTCAACCAACTCGCCCAGGCTGGGATCCTCGGTAAACAGAAAGCCTTGTTACTTGGCGGTTTTACAGAATATAAACTTGCGCCCCATGATCAGGGCTATGACATGAAATCTGTGATTGCCCATATTCGCAAGACCGTTGGCATTCCGGTTATTACAGGGTTGCCTTTCGGTCATACCGCGATGAAAGCAACCTTACCGATTGGCGCCAAAATTGGTCTGGCTACTGAAAAGGGAATGGCGCATTTGGTGCTGGACGAGCACGAACATACGCATGA
>CANBUF010000260.1 GCA_947372575.1 Alcaligenaceae bacterium
ACAGAACCAAACTCTTTACCAACAGTTGCGAGACGCAAACCAATATCATCGGAGAGCTCTGTCGGGAACGGTCCCGAACCCACGCGTGTCGCATAGGCCTTGGTGATACCCAGGACATAACTCAAGGTCTGAGGACCGACGCCAGCACCTGCAGCGGCAGCACCAGCGATGCA
Source organism: Alcaligenaceae bacterium (assembly GCA_947372575.1). The sequence continues at coordinate 174 of CANBUF010000260.1, forward strand.
GTTGCTGCTTGTGACATAAGGATATGTGCCGTGATCAACGTCCAGCAGAGCACCCTGAGCACCTTCAAACAATAGATTCTGGCCAGCTTGCTGTGCAGCAAAAAGATTACTGCTTACATCGCGCACCATCGGCGCAATCGCGGGTGCCAGTGCCATTGCCTGATCCACGACTTCGTCGACGGAAACAGCAGGGGCACCCAGATATTGCGTCAACACAAAGTTATGCAACTCAAGGACTTCTTCGACCTTGGTGCGGAAACCGAGCGGATCAAACAGATCCTGGACGCGCAGCGCACGGCGCGCAACCTTGTCCTCATAGGCAGGACCAATGCCACGTCCAGTCGTACCAATCTTTGCTTCGCCGCGACGAGCTTCACGCGCCTGATCAAGTGCAACGTGATAAGGCAGGATCAGTGGGCAAGCCTCAGAAATCTGCAAGCGTGAGCGCACATCCAGACCTGCCGCCTCAAGCTCAGCGATCTCTTTGAGCAAAGCTTCCGGTGACAACACCACACCGTTACCGATGTAGCAAGTGACATTCGGATGCATGATGCCCGACGGAATCAAACGCAAAATTGTTTTTTTGCCATTGATCCAGAGCGTGTGACCAGCATTGTGACCACCTTGAAACCGCACAACACCCTGTGCAGATTCAGCAAGCCAGTCAACAATCTTGCCCTTGCCTTCATCACCCCATTGGGTGCCGATCACTACAATGTTCTTGCTCATATCACGTTAAAAAATCTTTCAAAATCAGGGGCAAACAATATCCCCACCCCCCACGCATACTATCCCTGACTGGCACAGTACCCATGGGACCAAAGAAACGTTAAGACACTTCGTGCACAACCCAATGACCGTCACGCAACACGATCTCTCGATCGAAAACGAACTCATCATGCGTGGCGACTTCGCCAGGAAACACCTGAACCACAATCTGCCCGGCCTGACGCAGTGCCTGCACGGCTTGACGCAATCCTGCCTCCTGACCTGCTGGAGCACGAATTGCTGGGACCGGCTCTGCGGCTGACAGACCATTTGCCAGTTTACGTAAATCGAGACTGAAACCCGTCGCTGGACGTACGCGTCCAAAACCACGGCTCACGTCGTCGTAGCGTCCGCCCTGCACCAGAGCATCATGCCAACCTTCGGCATAAATCGAGAAAGTAATCCCCGAGTGATAACCATAGGTGCCGACATCAGCCAGATCCACACCAACCGAGACATCATCAAGCGATTCGAGCAACTGCTCAAGCGTATCCAGGGCAGATTGCACACCAGGCTGCTTAGGTAACAGGCTACGCGCACGCGCAATCACTGACGCATCACCATAGAGCTGAGGCAAGCAAGCCAACGCCTTAACTGTCGCAGCCTGCAAAGCCCCTGCACCCTCGCCCAGCAAGGTAATACCTGGCAAATCTTTGTCACGCAACAACGCCATGATCTCATCTGCACGCTTGGTGCCAAGTGGATCGGCATCGATGATGGTGCGCACCAGACCGGCGTGACACACATCAAGCCTGACATGGCGCACACCCGCTAAGCGCGTGCTTTCGAGGGCCAGGCGGATAATTTCGAGATCGGCTTCGATTCCGGCATGGCCGAAGATTTCGGCGCCGATCTGGAGCAACTCGCGACTTGAGAGCAAACCTGCCGGACGCGCATGCAAAACAGGACCGCAATAACAGAGGCGCGTGACGCCTGCACGGTTGAGCAAATGGGCATCGATCCGCGTCACCTGGGGCGTCATATCCGCACGCACACCCAGAGTTCTGCCCGAGAGCTGATCTACAAGCTTGCTAGTACGCAAATTCAGATCACTGCCGCAGCCTGACAGCAGGGAGTCGATGTACTCAACAAGCGGCGGCGCCACCAGTTCAAACCCGTAGGTGCGAAACAGATCCAGCAGACTGCGTCTGAGCTCTTCGATACGGCGCGCCTCAGCCGGCAACATATCGGCCAGACTTTCTGGCAGCAACCAATTGCCTTTCATGATTGCGCGTTCAATAAGAGAGTGTTCATCGGAGTTATCTAGTCAAACCAATACAAATGTCATCGTGCACAAATCGCAAATGGATAAATGCGTCGCCCAAACGAAAAGCGGCTTGGGGCGTAAGCCCGGCAAGCCGCCAGAACAATCGTTAAAGCTTACATCGCATTATACCTATTATGGCAAAGCTGTAATTATCCTGAAACACCTCCTTAGCCAAGAGCTGCTTCAGGGTATTTTGAGCCTATTTGCCAGAGGATGACTTCAGGTACTTAAAGAAATCTGAGCTTGGATCCACCACAAGCAAGTCACCTTGCTTACCAAAGGCAGCACGATAGCCCTCAAGACTCTTGTAAAAACTGTAAAACCCAAGGTCTTCGCCATAGGCTTTGGCATAAAGCCCCGCAGCCTTGGCATCGCCCTCGCCCATAATTGCCTGGGCACGTCCATAGGCCTCAGCTACGATCTGCTCACGCTGACGATCGGCCTCGGCACGGATTTTTTCACCCTCGGCAGCACCGATTGAGCGCAGCTCGTTGGCTACACGCAAACGCTCAGACTCCATACGACGATAGACAGACTCGGAGATCTCAGGAGCGAACTCAATACGTTTTAGCCGCACATCGACAATCTGCACACCCAGAGGCTCAGCACGTTTAATGACGTTATTGAGCACCTCGTTCATGATCACATCACGCTCGAGCGATACGACGTCCTTTACAGTACGAATATTGACTGAAGCATTCAGGGCATCACGAATCTGAGCCTGCAGGCGCTCACGCGCCGCACGCTCATTACCACCAAAAGTAATGTAGTACAGGCGCGGATCAACGATGCGCCACTTGACGAAAGAGTCAATCAGCAGGTTTTTCTTTTCAGAAGTCTGGATGCGCTCGGCTTCCTGTGTGTCAATCGTCAACAGCCGCTTATCGAGCGTCACGACGTTTTGAAACGGTGGAGGCAGTTTGAAATACAGGCCAGGCTCTGCAATCACTTTCTTGACTTCGCCCAGCGCAAACACCAGCGCAAAGTCACGTTCGCGAACGATAAAAACAGAGGATGACAGCACGCCCAGCAAAACGAGCAAGGCAATCACTGAAGGTAAAAGACGTTTCATTTGTGTGTCCTCCTTATCGGTTGCCGCGATCGCGGGTCAACGTGTTGGACGATCCAGTGTTAACAGTAGGTCGCACGACTGAGGGTGTCGGCACGACAGGCACGGCTGGCACCTGGGGGACGGGAGTGATTGCTGGAGTAGCTGTCTTGGCAACATCTTGCGAAGTCTGTTGAATGATTTTATCCAGGGGGAGATAAATCATGTTGTTCGACGAGCGCGTGTCGATCAAGACCTTGCTGGCCTTTGCATACATCTGTTCCATGGTTTCGAGATACATCCGCTCGCGGATCACGAGCGGCGATTTGCGGTACTCCGCCAACACGCTACCAAAACGCGCTGCGTCACCGACTGCATTTCCAACCACACGCGCACGATAGCCTTCGGCTTGTTCGAGCATGCGTGAGGCCTGGCCACTGGCCATCGGAACAATCTGATTGCGGTAGGCCTGACCTTCGTTGATCTGACGCTCGCGATCCTGGCCAGCCTTGACTGCATCATCAAAGGCAGCCTGAACCTGCTCAGGCGGTTGGACGTTCTGGATCGCAACACTACTGACCTGGACGCCTGTCTGATAACGGTCAAGAATCTGTTGCATCAGCTTTTGGACATCAACCGCAACCGAAGTGCGTCCCTCGTACAACACAAAATC
>CANBUF010000261.1 GCA_947372575.1 Alcaligenaceae bacterium
AGGATCCGGACGCTTGATCACAGGCTTGATATCACCCGCTTTGCCACGCGGCACGGTGATCCAGAGCGGCTCAGTGACACCCAGCTTGGCCACCTCGATCTGACCCTGCCAGACGCGCGCCTCGACAGCAGGATGACTTTTATCAAACACTTTAATTGTTTCAAAGTTCTGGAAGGTCCAGTTCAGCAGCTTGAGGCTTTCTTCTGCGCGTGTGGCGCTGCTATCGGAACCCACCAGCACGGTGATGACACGACGGTCGCCACGCTTGGCCGTTGCCACCAGGCAAAATCCCGCTGCATCGGTATGACCAGTTTTCATGCCATCCACAGACGGATCGGCCCACAGCAGACGATTACGGTTGGTCTGTTTAATTTTGTTGTAAGTGAATTCGCGTGTGGAATAGTAGGGGAAATACTCAGCGTGATCCACAATCATTCTGCGTGCCAGCGTCGCCAAATCACGTACGGTCGTGACATGTTGTGGGTCAGGCAAGCCTGTTGCATTCAAGAAATTCGTACTATTCATCCCCATACGCTTGGCTTCTTGATTCATCTGCGCCACAAACGTGGTTTCATTGCCAGACACCGCCTCTGCCAGCGCAACAGAAGCATCATTGCCCGACTGGATGATCACGCCTTTGAGCAACTCATCCACGTTGACCGGTTTGCGCGGCTCGATGAACATACGTGAACCTTTGGTCTTCCAGGCAGCCTGTGAAACAGACACCTGCTGGTCCAGCGTCAGGCGCTTATCATCCAGCGCATTGAAGGCAACGTAGGCTGTCATGATCTTGGTAAGCGAAGCGGGTTCAATTTTCATGTCCGCATTCGAAGACGCGACCACCTGACCGCTCGTCACGTCAACAGTAATCCAGGCGCGTGCGGCGACTGAGGGTGCAGGCACAGCACTCAGGTCACCCACCTGCACCGGGCCCGTCGCAGGAGGCGTGGTTGCGGCAACTGCCGCAGGTGAAGGCGCAGGCGCATCGGACTTCGGAGCGTCTTTCTGGGTAGAGCCGTCTGCTTTGGCTGCATCAGGCTTGGCGGGTTTGGATGACTTTGAGGACTGCGCCTGTGCGGGTTCAAGCGACACAACCTGCACGGAGACGATCGTCACGGCAAGCACCACTGCCATGCCAACTGAACGTGGCAAAGCAAGCGAAATGGAGCGTGCTGCAGAGTTAAACAAAGCGATCATTGGGTGTATCCGGGTAAAAATTCAATTATAGGCAGACGAAGTCACGCTACCGTTGAGAACAAAAACATGTGCGTTACAACGCGTTACAGCGCCTTCAGTCGAGTTTGCACCAGTTGCCGCAATACTAATAACTTGCCATGGAAGAAATGCCCGGCTTCTGGCACAACTACCACGGGCATACCCAGAGGCCGCGCCCAGTCCATGACCTCAGAAAGGGGAACGACTTCATCGTTCTCTCCGTGAATCACCAGCGCATCGTCAGGAGCCTGCGAATCACCGTGTCGAAAACGCATCGCTGCCGAACCGGCCAGAATCACGATATCGGGCAACCGCCTGTTCTGTAACTTCCATTGCGCATAGAGCTGCACGCAAATTGACGTCCCAAAGGAAAAACCGCCCATCACCCACGGCATCGCCGCGACCTCAGGATAACGGACGCGAAACTGCTCAACCAGCGCAGCCATATCTTGCAACTCTCCCTTGCCGTGATCAAACGAGCCTGCAGAAGTCCCGATCCCTCGAAAATTAGGGCGAACCGCCAGTAAGCCGCGCTGCACACACGCACGCGCAATCGTGGTGACCACCTTATTGTCACGCGTCCCCCCTTGGGCTGGGTTCGGATGCAAAATCAACGCCCAGCCAACGGGCACACCATCTGGCCAGTCAAGCGCCACATCCATCACACCGGCTAAGCCGTCAAAAGTCGTATTTTCAGTATATGCGGGCATCGTGTTTAGACAAAAAAATTCGTGGATCGTTCAATGTGGTGATAGAGCGCGCAGAAGCCGCTGAAGTGACTACGCTGTGCGTCGAGGTCAACGTTTTTTTAGTGCAATTGTCAACCATTGTGCCACCTGCCCGGTTGCCTGATCGGTTGCCTGGCGCAAAGCCAAGGCGCCTCCCTGTGCATCCTGGGTCGCAGCAGGTACACGTAAATCAACCAGCAACTGATCCACGACCTTCGACCCCTGGGTCAGCACCACTTGCATGGTCAGCTGGGCCTGACTTGAGCCACCCTCCTGAGAGAAGGTCTGTTCAAATCGCTGCAGATTCAACCTCAGCTGTGGTAGTTCACCACCGATATTCTGTTGCAATACGGCGCCTTGCACGGACAGGCGATCAACCAGTTTCTGAGTCACCAGGCGAGCGGGTGGGGCCACCCATTGGTAGGTTGCATAGGCCTGGGGCTGGCCCTGATCACCCACGCGCCAGATCACCATTGTTTCGCCAAGCAGTGCTGCAGAGGCCGCTGCAGGAATCGCAATAGGAGGATTGGTCGCCAGGCCCGCCGAGGGTGCGAGTGTCGCAGCCCCAAGATCTAGCTGCGTCGGAGCGACTTTACTCGCACCGCCCACGCAGGCAGTGAGACCAAGCAAGCATGGCAAGACCAGGCAAGCCAGAACGGTACGATGCAGCACGGGTTTATGCGATATCTTCAAATGATTCTCCATTAACGGGTCTGCGGGCCAAAGCCGGCAAAACCAGTCTCGCCAGGACCGGCCACCACGCGTGGCGGACCAAATATCAGGGACTGTGGTGCCTGACCCAGCTGACGGGTCGTCAGCGAAAAGGCACGCGCCGCATCTGTCACACTGACGCTCAGCATCGCGACATCGGGCAGGGTTGTCGTGCGCAACTGCGCCACCAGGTCCTGAATGCTGCGCAGGCTTTGCGTTGCCTGCTGCATGGGACCGCTGGGTCCGTTCAGTATTTTGATCGTTTCCCGTGCAGATCTGGACAGGCTACCGAGTTCTCCCACGGCATCGTCGATGCGCCTGGACGTTGAGGCCAGGCTATCCATCACGGACGGAAACTTTTTCAGAGCAAGTGAAATTGATGCAATATTTTCATCATTTGCAATTTTTTCGACCTGTGACAATACCCGCTCAATTGATGCAATCATGCCACCGCCCTGCGAGGTCAGGCGCTCCAGAAAACTTGGACGAATCGGAATTTCGGCGAGTTTCTGCGCTGAAGATTTTAAGCGAACGTTGGATGTACCATTATCTTTGAGCTCAATATTCGAGATCCCGGTCACACCAGCGGTCACGATTTCAGCCCAGGTTGCCTCAGTGATCGGTGCATTGGGGTCAATACCGATCATGATGCGAACCTGACCCGGCTTATCTTCAATAAATCTGAGCGAATCCACACGACCGACCGGTACACCTTGATACCGTACCTGCGATTGCACGGACAAACCGGTGACAGGTGAGCTGGCCACCAGTTCAAAAGGCATGAGCGGGACATTTTTTTTGCTGATCCAGATCGCGGCAACTGCAGCAGCAATCAGGAACACCAGAGTAAAGATGCCAGCCAGCATGGCATGGCTACGATTTTCCATCTTTGACTTCCTTGGTGTCGTACTGTCCTAGCGCGCGTTCACCGCGTTCGCCATGAAAAAATGATTCAATAAATGGGTGTTTGGTTTGCATGACCTGTTCAATCGTTCCTTCGACCAGCACTTTCTTTTCGGCCAGTACCGCCACACGGGTGGCCAGCGCACCGATCGTATCCAGATCATGCGTCACCATCACCACGGTAAATCCAAGCTCCTGATGCAGCGTCCTGATCAGCTCCACAAATTCATCGGACCGTTGTGGATCCAGTCCGGCCGTGGGTTCGTCCAGAAACAACAATTCTGGATCAAGTGCCAGGGCGCGCGCCAGCGCCACGCGTTTGACCATTCCACCCGACAGATCAGAAGGCATCAGCGCGGCATCACGTG
>CANBUF010000262.1 GCA_947372575.1 Alcaligenaceae bacterium
TTAGGCTGCATGTCCGTGATGAACTCAACGTACTTGGCATTGCCTGTCGGCTGGACCTGTTTGAGCAACTCAGACATGGAGTAGCCGACCCAGGGGATCACCATTGACCAGCCCTCGACACAACGCATCCTGTAGACACGCTCCTCGAGTGGTGCGAGTTTACGCAAGGCATCTATATCAAAGGTTTTCGGTGCAAGGACCTCGCCTTCGATCGTGACTGTCCAGGGCGAGGTCTTGAGCGTATGGGCATTTTCGGAAGGATCAGCCTTGTCCATTCCGAATTCATAATAATTGTTATAGGTGGTCGCGTCTTTTTCGGGCGTAGGCGGATCCATGACAACGTACTGCGGCATCCGCTTTCCGGGCAAGGGCGCCAGCGCAGGCGTGCTCGCGGCCAACCCTAGCGCCGGCAAGCCCGCCAGCGCACCAGAGGCCATATACACACCGGCATGCTTCATCCAGTCGCGCCGGCTATGCCAGACAGCTTCAGGAGTGATTTCACTGGGATGGATAGTCGGGAATCGATTATTGGACATTGCAGGCTCCAGGTCCGGATAAATGCTTATTTATTATTCGATGCTTATTTACTCGTCGATGCTTGATCAATAGTAAATCTTCGATAACGCATTACGCTGCGCAACAACATCACGATATGCTGCCACGCCTTTTAGCCTCATTTAATACCGTTGCAGACCAAAAAGCTACCGTTGCATAGTAAAAGGCGGGACTTTTAAGTGAGACACCGCGGCATCTCAGGAACCCTTAATGCGCTCCATCAGCCAGCGGTGCAAGCTAGGGACATCCTGGACGACACCCGCGGGGGCGCAACGCAATAGTTCCTCTTCGGGGTGCGCACCATACGTCACCGCCAAGCCATGCACACCAGCGTTGTTCGCCATATTCAGGTCGTGCGAGGTATCCCCCACCATAATGACCTGTTCGGGCTCGACCATTAACTCATCCATGAGCTCAAGCAACATGCCCGGATGCGGTTTACCAAAGGTTTCGTCGGCGGTGCGTGTCGCGGCAAAGCGATGATGCAGGGAGGTCGCCGCCAGCGCTCGGTTCAGGCCAACGCGGCTTTTACCTGTCGCCACTGCAAGCGTGGTACCTGCGGCATGAAGCGCATCAAGCATCTCAGGCACACCATCAAACAATTTAAGCTGCGTATCACGCGATAAATAGTGATGTCGGTAGCGCTCCAAAAAAAGGGGCTCCATCGAAGCAGTCAGGTCAGGGACCGCACGGCGCAGCGCCGGCTCAAGCGACAAGCCAATCACCCAGCTCGCCTCGGCGGGCGTGGGGACACGCAACTCCAGGTCACGACACGCCCCTTGAATCGCAGCCACAATGCTGTGAGTCGAGTCCATCAGGGTGCCATCCCAGTCAAAAATGACGACAGAATAGGGTTTCATCAGTTTTTCCGTGAAAGCTCACCGTTCAGGGCGAGAAGGGGGTCAAAGTGTTTCTAGTAACTGCAAGAGTTTTAGGCAGGCAGGCGGAAGCGGCGCAATCAGCGTCATCGGTTCTTGGGTAAGCGGGTGAGGCATCTCAAGTTTGTGCGCATGCAAGAACATTCTTGAGAAGCCCATCTGGCTGTAATGCGCCCGCGTCTCATCCCGACCATATTTGTCATCGCCAATGATCGGAAAGCCGCTGGAGGCCAGATGCACGCGAATCTGGTGGGTGCGACCCGTGCGCAGCTCAGCGTCGACCAGGCTCGCCCCCTTGAAGCGCTTTTGTGCGGTCACGATCGTGTGGGAGACCTGTCCGTCGGTATCGACTTTGACACGGCGCTCTCCGCTCTGGGTCGTCCACTTGGACAGCGGCAGGCGAATATGCTGCCGGTCATTAACCCAGTCACCTTCGACCAAAGCAAAGTAATGTTTATGACCGCCGCCCGTACGGAACATTTCGTGCAAACTCAACAGAACGTTTCTTTTTTTGGCAATCAATAACAACCCAGAAGTGTCGCGATCCAGGCGGTGCGCGAGTTCGAGGAATTTTGCGTCAGGGCGCGCAGCCCGAAGGGCTTCGATCACGCCGAACGACACACCACTGCCACCATGCACGGCGACACCGGCCGGCTTGTCAATCACCAGCAGACCTTCATCCTCAAAGACGATCGGGAACTCCGTACCGGGCACATGTTTTTTTTGACCTGGATCAGGCAGGCGCATCGGCGGCACTCGCACCAAGTCACCCGTACAGACCCGCGTATCGGGTGCGACGCGCCCCTTATTGATGCGGACTTCACCCCCGCGAACCGCTTTATAGATATGGCTCTTGGGCACACCCTTGCACAGTCGCATCAGGAAATTATCCAGACGCTGACCGTCATTTTCTTCGGTAACCTCGACCATCCGGACTGCCGGAGCGGGTTTTTGGGGGGTATCGCGGGATGGATTCGGGTTCAAAACTGAGTAATCTTTGCGCATAAGCAAAAGCGGCATATAATCGACGAAGCCTAAAAGGGGTTTGAAAGCCCTCCGGCGTCGAGATGCATCCTGTTGTCGCGTCTCCGTCTGGATCGCGGACTCTATTGTACCGCTTGCTTTCTGCCTTCTCTGGGTGACTGGTCGCCGGTGAGTTCGGGATGGTCTGTCGGTATGTCGTTGCGACGTTTACACGTTACGCCCATACAGACGAATGGTCCCAGCTTTTCCGCACGCGATACTGAAATAAGAGCAAGAAACCGTCATATCCCTGCACCAGGCGCCTGAGTATGATTCGCCTGATGTTCTCAGCACTTTTTTTGTCAACCACAACTGTGATCCTGACTATGTCCTTCCTGCTGAATGAACCCCGCGCCCTATGGCGCGCCGTGCCGGTCTAAAGACCTTCACTGCGCGTGCTTTGCGTGCAGACCCTCTTGCCTGCTTCAGTGTTTCGCAGCCAGCTTACCCGCGGCTGCGCGTCGATTTCCGACGTGCCATTTAAATGGAGAAACATCCCATGAAGCGCATGCTATTTAACGCAACGCACCAGGAAGAACTACGCGTCGCTATCGTTGACGGCCAAAAGCTGATCGACCTCGACATCGAAATTGCCGGCCGTGAACAACGCAAAGGCAACATCTACAAAGGCGTAATTACCCGCATTGAACCCGGCCTTGAGGCTTGCTTTGTCAACTATGGCGAAGAGCGCCACGGCTTTTTGCCTTTCAAGGAAATCGCCCGCACCTACTTTAAAGAAGGTGTTGATGTCCGGACCGCACGCATCCAGGATGCTTTGCGCGAAGGTCAGGAGCTGATCGTCCAGGTCGAAAAAGAAGAACGTGGCAACAAGGGCGCAGCCCTCACCACCTTTATCTCGCTTGCTGGCCGCTACCTGGTCCTGATGCCAAACAATCCCCGTGGCGGCGGTGTTTCGCGTCGCGTCGAGGGCGAAGAGCGCCAGGAACTGCGCGAGACCATGGACCAGTTGCACATTCCTGCAGGCATGAGCATCATTGCCCGCACGGCAGGGATCGGGCGCAATGTCGAAGAACTCTCATGGGACATGTCCTATCTGATGCAGCTCTGGACAGCGATCGACGGTGCGGCCAAAGACAATCCAGCACCGATTCTGATTTATCTGGAATCCAGCCTGGTCATTCGCGCTATCCGGGACTACTTTTCACCTGAAATCGGCGAAATCCTGATCGATACAGACGATATCGCGGATCAGGCCATGGCGTTCATGAGCGTTGTGATGCCTGACAACGTGTCGCGCGTCAAACGTTATCGTGACGATGTGCCACTGTTCTCGCGTTTCCAGATCGAACACCAGATCGAAACAGCTTATTCACGGACCGTGGAGCTGCCTTCTGGTGGTTCGATCGTCATCGATCACACCGAAGCACTGGTCGCTGTTGACGTGAACTCCGCGCGCGCCACGCGTGGTGCAGACATTGAAGAAACAGCCCTGCGCACCAACCAGGAA
>CANBUF010000263.1 GCA_947372575.1 Alcaligenaceae bacterium
TATGCCTGCCAGACGTGTGGTTTTCAGGCGCGTCGATATTACTGGCAATGTCCAGGTTGCAATGCGTGGGAAACCTACAAACCTCGCAGATTGGAAGAACTTGAATGAGCACTTTTCCCAAAGAAGCTATTGCCCGCACACGCGTGCTTGTTATCGGTGACGTCATGCTGGACCGTTATTGGTTCGGTGAGGTCGAACGTATTTCACCCGAGGCACCCGTGCCTGTTGTGCATGTTGCCAAGCGCGAAGATCGTTTGGGCGGGGCAGCAAATGTTGCCCGAAATATCGTGGCGCTGGGAGCGCAGGCTACTCTGGCAGGCGTGGTCGGTGAGGACGAGGCTGCGGTGCAGGTCCGGCACTTACTCAAAGAAGCTGGAATCCAGGCCCATCTGGTCTCTGATCCAGACCATCCTACAACGCTAAAAATGCGTGTTCTGGGTCGACAGCAGCAATTGCTGCGTATCGATTTTGAAGAGAAGCCAAAGGCAGCCCTGCTCGAGGCAATGCATCAGACAATTGAGGCGTTGCTCGATCAGCATGATGTTGTCGTGTTATCCGATTATGCAAAGGGTGTTCTCGCGCAGGTCGAGCTGCTGATAAGCATGGCACGTGCAAAAGGCTTGCCGATCCTGGTTGACCCCAAGGGTAGCCACTACGGTCGCTACCGGGGTGCCACGCTTGTCACACCGAATCGCAGTGAAATGCAACAGGCCGTTGGTGCTTGGCACTCGGAGCAAGAACTCGATGATCGTGCACAGGCGTTGCGTGCAGAGCTTGAACTTGAGGCCTTGCTTGTGACACGTTCAGAGCAAGGTATGACGTTGTTTACCGCCGGTGGGCGCGATCATGTTGATGCGCAAGCCCATGAGGTGTTTGATGTGTCCGGTGCGGGCGATACTGTTCTGGCGACACTCGCTGTGATGTGTGCCACCGGCATGGCTTGGCCTGAAGCGATGCGCTGGGCCAATCGCGCAGGTGGAATCGTAGTCGGAAAGCTGGGTACGTCTATTGTGACGCAAGGAGAACTTGAATGATTGTTGTGACAGGTGCGGCAGGATTTATTGGTAGCAATATCGTTCGTGGATTGAATCGACGCGGCATTACAGATATTCTCGCTGTAGATGATTTGACCGATGGAGATAAATTCGTCAATCTGGTCGGTGCGCAAATCTCCGACTACATGCATAAAGATGATTTTCGTCGTGGTGTGATTGATGGTTTCTTGCCTGGCGTACGTGCTGTGTTCCATCAAGGGGCCTGCTCAGATACGACTGAGCGTAATGGTCATTTCATGATGGACAATAACTACCGCGTCACGCTTGAGTTATTTGACTATTGCCAAAAACATAAAATTCCCTTCATCTATGCCTCTTCTGCGGCGGTCTACGGACCAGGTCCGATCTATGTAGAAAACCTGGTCAATGAGCGTCCTCTGAACGTCTATGGATACTCAAAATTCCTCTTTGATCAGGTGGTGCGCAAGCGATTCAATACGCTGACTGCCCAGGTCGTTGGGTTGCGTTACTTCAACGTCTATGGCCCGCACGAACAACACAAAGGTCGCATGGCCTCGGTTGCTTTTCATAATATGAATCAGTTCATTTCCGAAGGACATGTGCGGTTGTTCGGGGGCTGGGACGGTTATGTCGATGGCGGTCAGACGCGTGACTTCATTTCTGTGCACGATGTCGTAGATGTGAATCTTCATTTTCTCGACCATCCTAGCCAGTCTGGAATCTTTAATTGCGGCACGGGTCGTGCGCAGCCCTTTAATGATGTAGCAGCGGCTGTGGTCAACACGATGCGCAGTCTGCGTGGTGAAGTGGCCTTATCGTTAGAGGCACTTGTCGCGCAAGGTCTGTTGCGCTACATGGCCTTTCCTGATGATTTAAAAGGGCGTTATCAGAGCTACACACAGGCTGATGTGACCGCGTTACGTGCGACGGGTTTTACAGCTCAGATGCGTGATGTGCAAACGGGTGTATCCGAGTACGTCCGCGCATTACATACCCCTGCAGCGCCCCAGGCGTAGAGCTGCGCATGGATCAATGTCTTCACCAGACACAAGGATCCAGTTCGCTTGCTTCAACATAGCGTTGCGTGAACACCACCCAGGATCGGGTGGTGTTTGATCGCTTAAGCCCTCAGGAGCACGCTATGAATCCCTTCTTACATGATCCCGTTGCAAGTCCCCTAGTTAGTCGTCCTGCCGGAAGCTGGCAATTCCCTTTTTCAAAACGTGCCTGCCCGGGCATAAAGTATCGTGCCGGTGCCGTGGCGATTGCCGCAGGCGTGGGGGTTGGATTTTCGGCTCAAGCCATTGATGTGAATACCGCTTCCGTAGCAGATCTTGAGCGGGTGCGGGGTGTTGGTCCACGCACGGCTCAGATCATTGTCCAAGAGCGGTCCAGGGCAGGGCATTTCGAATCTCTTGAGGATTTGTCTGACCGCGTGCGTGGCATTGGTCCTAAACGCCTCCAAACCTTGCAGTCTGCAGGTCTGCGGGTTACCGGAGATTCTAATGGTCTACTGACTTCAGCATTGGGGGAGGCCGACATGACGTTATCTGCAGGGCAGCGGGCTGTGTCACATCCAGGCTCTGGCGCGCGCCCCGGCTCAAAACGTGCATCGGGTGTGGAGCGTCGTTCCCCAGCCGATATTGTTGCCACGCCACTCATTACTCCTGCGGCATCGATGTAGTTACGCCTGCGACATGTCCTAGCTACACCTGCTACATGCATCTAGCTACGCCTGCGCTATCCATGTTGCCCCAGTTGCTCAAGTCTGGCAGTTGAGTGTGTTGCCTATTCAGGTATTTTGACTGAGTTTTCGGTATGATTGTCCGATATGAAAACTTATCCTAGCGTTGAAAACACCGTCGGCAATACGCCGCTTGTCCGCCTCCAGAGATTGCCTGGTCAGCTTATTGCCGAGCGCGGCAATATCATTCTTGCAAAGATGGAGGGGAATAATCCTGCAGGTTCGGTCAAAGATCGCCCCGCATTGTCGATGATTCTGGGGGCTGAGGCCCGTGGCGAGATCAAACCCGGTGATACCCTGATCGAGGCGACCAGTGGTAATACCGGGATCGCACTGGCAATGACTGCAGCCATGCGTGGCTACAAAATGATTCTCATCATGCCGGACAATCTGTCTGTTGAACGGCGTGCTTCGATGGCCGCATACGGTGCCAAACTGATCCTGACACCTGCCAGTGGTGGTGGCATGGAGTTTGCCCGCGACCTCGCGGCAAAGATGCAATCCGAAGGGCAGGGAAAAGTGCTTGATCAGTTTGCGAATCCCGATAACCCTTTGGCGCACTTGCGCACGACAGGTCCTGAATTATGGGATCAAACCGGTGGCGAAATTACCCACTTCGTCAGTGCCATGGGCACGACCGGTACGATCATGGGTGTCTCGCGCTATCTTAAATCTCGCAATCCGGCTATAACAATTGTAGGCGCCCAGCCTGCTGAGGGTTCTCAGATTGCAGGTATCCGGAAATGGCCGGAAGCATACCTACCCGCGATCTATGATCCAAGCCTGGTCGATCAGTTCGAGCTGATCGAACAGAAGGACGCCGAAAACATGGCCCGCCGGCTGGCTGCCGAAGAAGGGATCTGTGCTGGGGTCTCCGCTGCGGGTGCGCTGGTTGCCGCGTTGCGTGTGGCACATACTGTGCGCAACGCCACGATCGCCTTTATTGTGTGCGATCGTGGCGACAGATATTTGTCTACCGGTTTGTTTGATTCACAAGAGTAAACCACCCATGCTGTCTGCTCAGCAGCGCCCGCATGCGGTGATTTCCTCCCCTGATGTTTCTCAATATTTGGCGAGAGCTGCAGCCAGATCCGTAATGGCAGCAGCATAAAAATAGCTATGGTTGTACTGCGTGATTGCAAA
>CANBUF010000264.1 GCA_947372575.1 Alcaligenaceae bacterium
CGCTTCAGACCAGTTCTTCACTTCGGCATCAATGACGTCTTTGAACGCTTGTGGAGTGCTGTTATTGATGGCACCACCCATTTCGAGCAAACGTTTTGTCATCGCAGTCTCAGCAACGACGTGTGAAACATCGCGATAAATCTTCTCAATCAGATCTTGCGACATGCTGGCCGGACCAAACAGACCAAACCAGGTTGCCGCTGTAAAGCCTGGCATACCTGCTTCTGCCATAGTGGGCACCTCTGGCAGAGCATCAGAACGTTTATCACTCGCCAGGGCAAGGGCGCGTAATTTGCCTGATTTGATAAAGGGCAGCGCCGCAGACAGGGTCACAAAAGCCATCTGTACCTGCCCGCCCATCAGATCCGTCAGCATGGGCGCATCGCCTTTGTATGGAATATGTACTAAGTTCACGCCGCTCCTTGCCTTGAACAGTTCGCCCGCAAGATGCTGTGGCGTCCCGTTTCCGGTTGAAGCCATGGTCAGACCATTTGTCTGCTTTTTACCAAAGGCAATGAAGGTCTGAAGCGAGTCGACAGGCAAGTCAGTCGTAGTCACCAGTACAAGCGGGATGGTTGAGATCAAGGTGATCGGCGCGAAGTCCCGGATGGGGTCATAAGCGAGCTTGGCGTAGAGGCTCGCGCTAATGGTGTGGGCTGCAGTTGTCATGTACAGCGTATAGCCGTCGCCTGCCGTACGCGCGAGTGCCTCGGCAGCGAGTGTCGTGCCTGCTCCCGGCCGGTTTGTGACCACGACTTGCTGGCCCCATACCGCAGGGAGTTTTTCAGCAA
The DNA here is from genome assembly GCA_947372575.1 of Alcaligenaceae bacterium. Next base: position 792 of record CANBUF010000264.1, read on the forward strand.
TCATGCGTGCGACCACATCCGTTGCACCTCCAGCCGGATACGGCACCACAATTGTGACCGGTTTGTCAGGAAAACTGCCTGCTACTGCAAGACTTGACACACACAGGCTCAAAGCAGCCAATAGCCGCAACAGGCATTCAGGCATTTTCATTTATGGCCTCTCAGGCTTGTTGTTGTTCACGCCACGCCAGCAAACGCGTCACACCCTCTTTCATCTGGACAAGAGGCTTCCATCCAATGACTTCGCCTGCTTTGTCGTGTGGAATACTAAAGGCGCCCCCAGACGTCAGGCGCACCTTACCTGGTGGATCGGGTCGAATTTCCGGCTTGAGATCGCTCTTACAGTAGTCCAGTACTAACTGTACTAACTCGCCTGTTGTGATGGGAGCAGGGCCGGAAACATTGACCGCAACATCGGTCGCGGTACTTTGTAGTGCGGCCAGGTTTGCACGCGCTACATCTGAAACATGAACAAAATGTTTTGTGTCCGTCCCATCGCCAGGCAGTACCGGCGCCTTGCCATGACGCACCAGATCATAGGTTTCCATGATGTATAGCGAGTTTGCAGCGCGATAATGCTGGCGCTCGCCATAGACAGTTGAATACCTGAGCACGACATAATCCTGTCCATAACTCTGGTGGTAATGTCTGCACAGCTGTTCACCCATGATCTTGGACGCACCATACAAAATCGCTGCAGGTGGTGCGCCCACCGAATAAAAAGGTCCCTCTTCAACCAGAGCACCTTTGATCCCTGGACCATAGCCATAGACCGCATTCGACGAAGCAAAAATAATTTTTTTAACTTTGTTGACGCGACACGCCTCCAGCATATTCTGCGCACCCCGGATATTGACATCGACAGCTTGCCAGGGTGTTTGCGAAAACCCGAGCGTCATATAGGCCGCGAGATGAATCACGCCCTCGACACCGACGGTGGCATCAAGCAACTCAGGCAGACGCATCAGGTCAGCACGGACAATCTTGATTCGAGGATCGTTTTGTAAATGCGCAATCGCATCCATCGAACCAAACGAAAAATTATCGAGCAGCAACACTTCACGGGCACCCTCTTTGAGCAGCAGATCCGCCGTGTGCGAACCGACCAGACTCGCCGCTCCGGCAATCAGAATCCGCGCGCCCTTGATGATTAATGCCTTACCTTGTTTTACAGTGGTCATGCTTTGTCTCCGCGCAGGGTGTAGCCCACGACATATCATTATTTTTTGTGTGTCTATTATTGTTCTCTGACGAAGAATGTCAACACATCTTCTGTCAGATGCTCCAAAAAAGGTGCCTGATGCAGACACCTTTGCCTCTGGAGATTTGTTATCCGATGCGCGTGGGCTTCAGGTAGACGGGTGCAACCGACTCAAGAGGGGTCGGTACGAGATCGAGATCAAGGCTGATAGGCGTGGTGCTGACGTTATCGACCGAAAGGGAATCGAGGTTATCGCGTGACATCAAGGGCTCGCCTGGCAGACATTCAAATACCCAGGCCTGCAAACGACCGAGCGGCAGAGGTAATTCAAGCACGTGCCGTGGGTGGCCACTCCAGAGTGCAGCGAGTTCGACCAACTCGGCGAGCGTATAAATACGAGGCCCAGCCAGGTCGTAGGTTTTGCCAGCGGCTTTAGGATTACCAAGTGCATGGAGCATCGCCGTCGCCACATCATCGACAAATATGGGCTGCAGTCGTGCACGCGCGCCCGCAAGTGGAAAGATCGGTAAAAACCTTGCCAGCTGTGCAAACTTGTTCATGAACTGGTCTTGAGGCCCGAACATGACGGAAGGCCTGAAAAAAGTGAAAGACGGCGAATCGCTTTCGGAAGGCTCAACTGCGTAGATCTCACGCATGGCTTGCTCGCCTGCTGCTTTGGAACGCAAATACCCACTGGGTCCAGTCGCACTTGCACCCAGGGCACTGATATGCAGGAGTTGTTTGACACCATTGCGCACGCATGCCAGCGCCACACGTCTGGGTAACTGCACATGCGCTCGGTCAAAATCAGGGCCGTAAGGCTGACCAGCTCGACTGTGCAGGATGCCGACCAGATTGATCACCACATCACATCCTGCAACGAGCCCTTGCAAGGTCGCGTCATTGTGGACATCGGCCTCGAGCACCGTCACAGTCGGATGTACCTGCAACTCCCGGGCGTGAGAGAGACGACGTGTGGGCACATGGACGACATGACCCTCAGCAACAAGCTTGCCAATGACGCATCGCCCCACAAACCCCGTACCGCCAATCACCAGAATACGCATAGGGACTCCTTTTAGACTCTAAGCCTGCGTCAAAAATCCCGCATAGTCTTTCAAGTCTACATTACCACCGCTTAAAATTACTCCTACTCGTGCATCCTTGGGAATAGACAAGGCACCATAGAGTGCGGCGGCGGCACCCAGACAACCCGTGGGTTCGACAACAATTTTCATGCGCTGGGCAAAAAACTGCATTGCGCGCACGAGTTCTGGATCGGTCACCGTCAGGATGTCGGTCACGTCGCGTTTGATCACACCAAAGGTCAGCTGTCCCAGAAACAAGGTCAGGGCACCGTCTGCAATGGAACGGGGTGGCTCAATGCGCACGATCTCGCCCTTACGCAGGGACTGCTGGCCATCATTGCCAGCCTCGGGCTCGACGCCATAGACTTTACAGCCAGGGCTGAGCGCACGCGCTGACAAGGCACTACCAGCCAATAAGCCTCCACCACCCAGGCACACCATCAGATAATCGAGCTCGCCGACGTCTTCAATCAATTCTTTTGCCGCAGTGCCTTGCCCGGCAATAACATGCAAGTGGTCATAGGGAGGGATCAGAACCATGCCTGTCTGCTTTTGCATCTCGGCCGCGATTTCGTCCCGGTTTTGGGTATAGCGGTCGTACGTCACGACCGTGGCACCATATTCTTCGGTTGCTGCTTTTTTGGCTGCTGGGGCATCTTCGGGCATGATGATAATTGTTGCCACATTGAGCAGTTTGCCTGCCAGCGCAATCGCCTGCGCGTGATTACCAGACGAAAAGGTCACCACACCCGCACGTTTTTGTTCGGACGTGAGGTTGGCAATCGCGTTATAGCCCCCCCGGAATTTAAAGGCCCCCATCC
>CANBUF010000265.1 GCA_947372575.1 Alcaligenaceae bacterium
AACTGCGCCGCGTCTTTGCCGCCAATATGCTGTTGTCGAGCGCCTGGGATACTCACATGTTTGTCGTGCCAATCTTTGGTGTCGGTATTGGATTGTCTGCGACCACCATCGGCTTTATTTTGGCGAGCTTCGCAGCCGCGACCATCATCGTGCGGATTGGCATCCCTTTTATTCAGCGTCATTTGCGGCCCTGGCAACTGATTCACATTGCAATGGCAGCAGCCGGCATCAATTACCTGATCTATCCACTGTTTTCACAAGTTTGGGTTCTGACTATTCTGTCTTTTGCCCTTGGGCTGGCGCTCGGCTCCACACAGCCCGGAATACTGGCACTGCTCCAGCAACACGCACCGCCTGGCCGGGCAGGCGAAGCCTTCGGCGTCAGGATGGCTCTCATCAACACTTGCCAGGTATCCCTGCCTCTCGCATTCGGAGCGCTTGGGACATTAATGGGAGTAATGCCTTTATTCTGGATATCCGCGTTCAGTCTGGGCGCGGGCAGATGGTTCACACGTGCCGCAGAATCTGAGCCTGCGCCTTCAAACACTGAACTGCCCTCTTAAGCCTGAATCACATGTCAAATACATTGCTGAATCAATCACCTCCCTCTGCAGACTTATTTAAGCGCTGGACCGAGCATGAGCGCCAGGCCTCGCTCGACGCCGCGCTTAATGGCTGGCAGTCGCACGAAGATGTTTGGATTTTTGGTTACGGCTCACTCATCTGGCGTCCAGAGTTCGATTTCGTCGAGAGTCGTTTGGCGCGCCTGGACAATCATCATCGTGCTTTATGCCTGTGGTCACGCATCAATCGTGGCACCCCAGAGGTCCCAGGCTTGGTCTTTGGTCTGGAACAAGGTGGGGACGGCTGCGGCGGCATGGTGTTTAAAATTCCAGCGCACACGGTGCGCGAAACCTTCCGCACTGTCTGGATACGGGAAATGTCTACGGGTGCTTATCTCCCGCACTGGCGGGAATGCACGACAGATCAGGGCAAGGTATCGGCTTTGACCTTTATCATAAACCCACACGCCTCGAGTTACGTCAAAGAACCGCATGAAGATGACCTGGTCAATATTGTGATGCGTGCACAAGGCATCTACGGAACCTGTTTTGACTATGTGATGCAGACCGCCATTGCACTCAAGCAAGCAGGCATTTGCGACGCACGGCTAGCCAAGCTTGCAGACCGCCTCGCACTCCACCAGCAAGCCGCCAAAGACTGCCAGCAGGCCTGACAATTCTGGTGATTCGGCACGGTACACTACTGTATCGCTTGATATGCCCTATTCCGGGCCTCAAGCGCTTTGTAACTGGATGATCAATATGTCGATTGCGCATATGCGACAGAGCTATGAAAAGGGAGTCCTGCTTGAAAAGGACGCCCAGGCATCACCCTTCGATCAGTTCGCCTTGTGGTTCAACCAGGCAATTGAAGAAAAAGTACCCGAACCCACCGCGATGACGCTCGCGACAGCCAACGCTCAGGGCCGGCCCTCGGCGCGCATCGTGCTGCTCAAGGAGTTCAATCCCTCAGGCTTTGTGTTCTACACAAACTACCTCTCACGCAAAGGCCAGGAACTAGCAGCCCAGCCGTGGGTCAGCCTGCTGTTTTTTTGGCAGCCGCTTGAACGTCAGGTCAGGATTGAAGGGATCATCGAAAAAGTTTCTGCACAAGAATCCGATACCTATTACCAGAGCCGACCCCTGGGTTCACGCATCGGTGCCTGGGCGTCTGAGCAGAGCCAGCCGGTCACTACTGAGGCGCTCGAGGCCACTACACAAGCCATGCAGACCAGATATGGCGATGCACCGCCGCGCCCAGACCACTGGGGCGGTTATCGGGTCAAACCCCTTTCGTTTGAATTCTGGCAAGGCCGTCCTTCAAGACTGCACGACCGCCTGACCTATGTTATCGACGAAGCAGGTCAATGGAAAATAGGACGTATTGCGCCATGAGTGTTGCTACACCTTCATTTGATTCACCCTATTTCCGCGCAGCGCTGGGCCGGTTTGCGACAGGTGTGACCATCGTCACGGCAGCCAAAGAGGACCATAGCCATATTGGCCTCACCGTGAGCTCGTTTAATTCTGTGTCACTGGATCCGCCCTTAGTTGTCTGGAGCCTGTCTCGCGGGTCCTCTTCACTGGCTGCGATTGAGACCTGTGATCGCTACGTCATTCAAGTGCTGGGATTTGACCAGATGTCTCTGGCCAATAAATTTGCACGCGGCACGCCAGCTGAACGATTCGCCGGCACTCCCATGACCACCGCACCAAACGGTGCACCGCGCATTGATCTGAACTGCGCGGCATGGTTCGAATGCTTTAACCGCAGCCGCTACGACGAAGGGGATCACGTGATCTTTGTCGGTCAGGTTGAACACTGTAACTACAGCGATGCGCTCCCACTGGTCTACCACGCGGGCGGCTACGACCTCACACCTAAAACATCATGAGTACAGATATTGATTGCATCGTCGTGGGTGCTGGCGTAGTCGGTCTGGCCATTGCACGCGCCTTGGCGCTCTCGGGCCGTGAAGTCATGGTGACTGAAGCAGCCGAAGGCATTGGCACCGAAACCAGCGCCCGGAATTCCGAGGTGATTCATGCCGGAATTTATTATCCTGCGGGCAGTCTGAAAGCTCGTCTGTGCGTCCAGGGCCGACACCTGCTTTACGATTATTGTGCAACACATGGCGTTGGTCACAAGCGTCTGGGTAAACTGATTGTCGCGACAAGCGAAGACGAAATACCGATGCTGACCGGTATCATGGATAAAGCCCGAATCAATGGGGTGGACGACATGGAGTTACTCAGTGCTGCCCAGGCAAAAGCGCTTGAACCCGCACTGTCATGTACCGCAGCCCTGCTCTCTCCTTCTACAGGTATTGTCGACAGCCACGGCCTGATGCTCTCCTATCAAGGCGATGCAGAAAACGCGGGGGCACAGTGCGTATTCCATACGCCGCTGGTATCTGGCAGGGTGCGCGCCAATGGAGGTTTTGAGCTCGAGTTTGGCGGCGCAGAGGCGATGTCCTTGTCATGTAACGTACTCATCAATGCCTCAGGCCTGCATGCGCCCACTCTCGCGCGCAACATTCAGGGCATCCCCGCAGCCTCGATCCCACATGAGTATTTGTGCAAAGGCAGTTATTTCACCCTGCAGGGGCGTGTGCCCTTCACGCGACTGATTTACCCGACACCTCATCATGCGGGTCTTGGGGTCCACCTGACACTCGATCTGGGTGGCCAGGCAAAATTCGGTCCTGATGTCGAATGGGTGGACCACGTCGACTACAGCATTGATCCGCATCGCTGCGATGGCTTTTATGAAGCAGTCCGGACCTATTGGCCCGGCATGCAGGACGGCACACTGTCGCCTGGCTATACAGGGATTCGTCCAAAGATTTCGGGTCCGCACGAACCTCCAGCTGACTTCATGATTGCAGGACCTGCCACGCACGGCATTCCTGGTCTGGTCAACCTGTTTGGCATCGAGTCACCTGGCCTGACTTCGAGTCTAGCCATTGCCCAAGAAACACTTTTACATCTGCAATCCAATTAATTTTTTCTTACTGAGCCTGACATGCATCAAAACGATTTCATTCTGACACTGTCCTGCCCCGACCGAGTAGGCATTGTCTATAACGTCAGTGGATTGCTACTCAAGCATTCAGGCAACATTATTGATGCGCAGCAATTTGGTGACGAAGAAACGGGACGTTTCTTTTTGCGCGTGCATTTCCATCTGCCCACCGGGACTTCCATCGATGCGTTGCATCTGGATTTCAAAGCCCTGGGAGAGCAGTTCCTGATGGAGTGGAATATTCATGACGCACAACGCAAGGCACGCCTGCTCATCCTGGTCAGCAAACAGGGTCA
>CANBUF010000266.1 GCA_947372575.1 Alcaligenaceae bacterium
CATGACCGAAGCCTATGAGCGTTCGATTGACATGCACCAAAAGAAGTCCCTTCTGACCAATATGTTGCGTGCTTCGAACGACTTGCCGCTGATGTTTACCGACATCACAACCGTAGCGGGAACTGGATCGATCAATACCAACAGCACAATCGGGGCAAGTATGGTGTCTGCTGAACCGGGATCGATTGCAGGTTTTTTCTCATCGACAAATGGCAGTAGCGCATCAGTCGGTACTGGCTTATCTACAAATCGCTCCTTTACCTTTAGCCTCGGTTCGCTGAATAATGAAGAGTTCTACAGAGGTTTTTTGACCGATACGCCCCTCGAAGACATGTATTTTTACATGCGATCTGATCATCCTTCCAAGGAATTTGTGGCATCTTTGCTTGTAGATTCTATTGAGATGACGGGGCAAGATGGTGTAAAAAATATCTATGTCAATGATCCACTCAGCCCTGACTACCCGTTATTCCAATCGGTTGTGTATCAATTGGTGGATGACGGCCTGACAGCCGAAATGATTAACCAGATGGTCGATATTGGACCTGCCTTGTCAAAAGAGGATTTCAATAAAGTCTTGCCCGAAATCTCCAAGTTGATTCAGGCCAAGGTTCAGGTGCGCAAGTTGAGTACCAAACCCGAAACTTACCAGTTGACGATGGTTGTGCCAAAGGCAAAGTTTTGTATGGACTCAGCACTGACTCAACGACGTTTTGGCAAACAGATGAGCTGTACAAGTCTGTCGCAGACCGCAGCGGCTGCACAAACAGGCAAAGATCCAGCACCTGCAGAATCCTCTAAAGAAACGCTGTTGATCAATCTGCGATCGACTAAAGCAGTGTTCGCCTATCTTGGCAAACTGATCGCCCGGCAGATTGGATCCAACCCGGTTGTTACCACGATTCGTGTACCAGTCGGGAAAGGTCAGTTTGAACAGACGCCGATTATCCTGGTCCATCAGGGGATGCTCAGCCCATTCGATAAGTTAATTGCTTCGACGAATTATCAGGGAACAACATATAGCGTTCCTTTGCGCGATAGTGGTTATTCCGCGAAGGTCTTTGACTTGTTGTCTGTGATGGTGACGATGAATAAGATTCCCGGATCGATCCCTGCCTCTCCCGGGGTACTGATTCGGTGAGAAAAGGAGATCCTGTGAAAATCTATTTTGTAAAAATTCTTGCACTGATCTTTGCAGGTATTTGTATGTACGGGCAGGCTGCTGCAGCACAAGGTGCTCACGCGAATACGAATGCGAATACGGTTGGAGATGCGGTTGGAGATGCGGTTGCGACTGCTGACGCGATTCAGGTGAACTCGGGCCTTGAGTACGAACTTGTCGCGGTGTATGACACCGATCGTCTATCTAAGGTCCTAGGCGAGGAGCTCGACGCGTTTATGGCGTCCTCCACGATGCCTCAGGCTTTTAGAGGACAGTTTGCTGCGCCACGCAATTCGGTCAGGCTTTATCGTGTGAAATACCGTTCCGTGGTGCCTGAGCTCAATAACCAGCCAACAATTGCATCGGGCCTGATTGCAATCCCGGATACTGACGTGCGCACTTTACCTGTCGTATCCTATCAGCATGGAACAGTATTCAATCCAAAAGACGTCCCGTCCTTTCCAGAAAATTCCATGGAGACACGCCTGATGATCGCGCAGTTTGCGTCGCAGGGGTATGTGGTGGTTGCCGCTGATTATTTTGGCCGAGGTATTTCAAATTTACCGGATAGTTATCTGGTTAAGGACAGCACCCGCGAGGCGACAATCGATATGCTGATCGCAGCAAAAGATATCCTGGACTCAAAAAAAATACAGGTTAGTCGTTTTTTTGTAAGTGGCTGGTCACAGGGCGGTTGGGTCACCATGCAATTGCTGAGTCGGCTTGACGCACTGGGCGTGCCCGTCAGTGCTGCTGCGGCGGCCAGTGCGCCTGTTGATATTTATCTCACAATGAATCGCTGGCTTAATCATCCACAATCCGTTGATGCAGTCTATTTGCCTGCTGTCGTTGCAATACAACTCCAGGCGCAGGAGCACTATCACGGTCAAGTGGGCTTGGCGGAATCCGCCATTGAGCCCGTGTATCTTCAGGCAGCACGGGATTTGTATCAGAACAAAATTAACTGGACGCAGTTCTCAAAAATTACACCTGCGAAACTCTCCGCCTTCATCCGACCTGGATTCCGAAAGAGCGGTTATTCCGGTGAGAGCCCTTACTGGCGCGTGCTGGAAAACAATCAGGCCTATCGCTGGCGCAGTGACACGCCATTACGCACCTATTATGGCGGTCGAGATGAAGTCACGCCAGAAATTGTTGGCAAATTGCCGGAACAAACACAGGAGCTGCTTGGAGGCGCCAAGGCCACGGCAATCAATGCGGGCGACCAGGCCGATCATCGCGCAGTGTTTGTATATGGGGTCATTGATCAGAAAAAATGGTTCGATAGTCTAATAGTCCCGTGATAGCCAAGATCACGTAGAGTCAATGCTCAAGTGAATGCGTTGTCAGTGGACGTCGAACAAAGGATCCCCTCAGTGATTGCCCAGATAAAGCTGCGTCATCTTGCTATCTGACAATAACGCTGATGCCTGGCCAGACAGAACGCAGCGACCCTGATCAAGGATATAACCCCGGTCGCTTATCTCCAGAGCTTGTCTGGCGCGTTGCTCGACCAAGAGTACTGCGACGCCCCGCTTGGGTAAGGCTGCAACGAGTTCAAATACTTTTTCGACCAGAGTCGGGGCGAGTGCTGCAGTGGGTTCATCAAGAACCATGAGTTTGGGCGAGGGCATCAGCGCCCGTGCAAATGCGAGCTGTTGGCGTTCCCCGCCTGATAAATTCCCCGCACGCTGCGTCATTTTTTCGGCTAAGGCAGGGAAGGCTGTTAGGACTTCTTCGATCCGGGTATTGATTTTTTTGACACCGCGCACCACCATCAGATTCTCACGTACAGTGAGTGATGCGAAGACGTTTGCAACTTGCGGCACATAGGCCAGTCCTGCATAAAATCGATCTTCAGCGGCGAGAGCCGAGATATCCTGACCGTCCAGCGTGATGCTGCCGCTTACACGTGCAAGCAGTCCAAGAATCGCTTTGACGAGCGTTGATTTACCAGCACCGTTTGTGCCTGCGATGGTGACGATTTCTCCAGACTGCACAGTCAGGTTGATATCGTGAATGATGTTGACTTCGCTGTAGCCGCCCGCAATATCAGAGAGTGTCATCAAACTCATGCGATACCTCCCATATAGGCGACTTGTACGCGTGGATCATCGAGCACGGTCTGGGGATCGCCCTCAGCCAGTATCTGGCCACGATCCATGACAATCAATCTCTGTGCGAGAGACTTCAGGGCTTGCAGATGATGCTCAATCACAATGAAGGCGATGCCTTGTTGATTGAGGGTCAGGACATGCTGACAGATTTCATCAATCAATACTGGATTGACCCCGGCGAAAGGCTCATCGAGCAAAATGCATGTTGGATCAAGCATGAGGACGCGACCGAGTTCAAGAAGCTTTTTTTGGCCGCCTGATAATTGCTGCGCCAGAGTGTCACGTACTTTTGAGAGATTGAGGAATGACAGAATGTGATCGGCTTTTTTTGTCAGAACTTGTTCGCGGTGCCTGCGTGCTGCGCTATGGAACAACGACGCAAATAATTGTTCGCCTTGTGGATTTGGTGCTGCGGCAAGCAGATTCTCATGCACAGTGAGCGATTTGAATTCACGCGGCACCTGGAATGTACGCACGAGTCCCCGTTGGGCGCGTAAATGAGGTGCCATACCTGTGATCTCTTCGCCCTCAAAATGGATACTTCCTGAGCTGGCATTTTGTTGCCCGGCAATCGCTGCGAACAGCGTGCTTTTGCCAG
>CANBUF010000267.1 GCA_947372575.1 Alcaligenaceae bacterium
CGTATTGCTGACGATGCCGTATTTTTATGGCGGCGCACAATATGCCAATTTGGATATGCTGGTGGCATCGATGATGTCACTGACATTACTTGCGGGTGCAGATGCTGTGCTGCGTAGTGAGCGCGGACAGGCGTATCGCCTGATGGCCGTTGTTGCCGCGATATATGCCGCCCTGGCGGTACTCTCCAAAGGCCTGATCGGTATCGTACTGCCTGGAGGCGTACTGTTTTTCTGGCTGATTCTGACCGGACGCTGGCGTAAACTCGGTGTACTCCTCTGGCCACCGGCAGTCCTGGTTTTCCTGGTGGTTGCAGTCCCCTGGTTCTGGCTGATGCAACAACGTTTTCCCGATTTCTTTAACTACTATTTTATTCATCAGCAATTCGAACGCTTTGTCGGTGAAGCGTTTAATAATCCTCAGCCTGTCTGGTTTTACCTGCCCGTGATCCTGGGGATGACCTTGCCCTGGTCACTGGCCCTACCTGGTGTTTTTTTCAGATCCTTCTGGAAAAGTGATGCGGCTGGGCTGGGCATTCTGATGGTCATCTGGTTTCTCGTGGTCGCCGTTTTCTTTTCGATACCAGCCTCCAAACTGATTGGCTATGCCTTGCCCACCTTGCCGCCCTTGGCCGTGTTGTTGGCTGAGGTTCTGGTTCGGCTGATGCGCCGCTACAGCGCCTCGCCACTCATTCGTCTGGTGTTGGGATGCTTTGTCGGAGCCATGGTTGGATGCCTGATCGCGATCGGGGTGTTCCGCTTTATCCAGCGCGATAGTGGTTACGAAATGGGCAACTATATCGTGGCCCAAAAGTCCCCTGAAGACACACTCATCTACTTGATGAATTATCCTTTTGATCTGGCTTTTTATTCTGCAATGAACAAGCCCGCCTGGATTGTTGAAAACTGGCCCAAACTACCCGTACGCGATAATTGGCGCAACGAATTGCTGGACGCTGGGAACTTTGATCCGGAGCTCGCCAAGCAGACTTTAGTTAATCTTGAGTCCTTTATGCCCAGGCTCTGTGCGACAGAAAACAAGGTGTTCTGGGTACGAGGTGATTCCTATATGTCCGCCTACTGGCCATTCCTCAAGAACAATACTCCCGTTTTTGTCCAGCCTAATGGTGGCACGCTATGGAAAGTTACGACCCATCCGGACTTTAAAGCCGAGTTTTGCAAAGGGTGAGGCCGTGTGTGGGAATAGGCAGTCGGGTGCAGCAGTTTAAGAGCCTGATATTGATTAATAAACTGACGTATCCCCAGGCTACTTATAGTCTGGAGGTATTCAAGGGAGATGATTCAAACATTCGAAAAAACATCTTTGAAAATACATCTTTGAAAAAGCATCATCAAAAATGCATGTTTGAATATAAAGAGGGGTGCTGGGGTGACTGATGGGGCTCGAACCCACGACAACCAGAATCACAATCTGGGACTCTACCAACTGAGCTACAGCCACCGCAGGGAAAGAAGTTTAGCATGTTTGAAAATTTTTTGATTTGGACCCTATGATGAAGTTCCATGAAGTACTCGTGCAGTATTGGCCACACCTCATTTTTGTGATCTCCGTCGTGGCGAGTACCGTCGCTTCCATACACGCTGCGATGACCAAACAGGACGTTCGGGCGGCCACAGGCTGGGTCGCTGTGATTCTGTTTTCGCCTATTTTTGGGGCGTTGCTTTATGCCATTGCAGGAATTAACCGGATACGCAAAGAGCGGGTGTCGCAGCAGCGCGCCAGTACGCAGTACTCCGAAGAAGTGATCGAGCGCCTGATCGTGCGTGATGTGGTGCCTTTCTCCGGGCCTCAGTTTGCCGCACTCAAAACGCTGGGCGATCATGTGAGCGGCTTTCGCTTGCTGGGACATAATGCAATTGAACTTCTTTCGGGTGGGGATGAGACCTATCCCGCCATGTTGGAGGCTATTCGGGGTGCGCGACACTCGATCGCCTTACAAAGTTATATTTTCGATCACGATCGGATCGGGATCGAAATCGCCCAGGCACTAATCGATGCGAAAAACAGAGGCGTCCAGGTCCGAGTGCTGATCGACGCGGTCGGCTCCAGGTACTCCCATCCTCCCATTACAAACCTCCTGATTAAGGGTGGCGTCACCACAGCGCTATTCATGCGGCCAGTAATCGGTATCAAGCTGGTGTATGCAAACTTGCGCAGCCACCGCAAGCTACTTGTCATCGATGGTGTGCACGGACTGACAGGTGGCATGAATATTCGTGAGAGTTTTGTCACAGCGATTGCCAGGGAGCATGTCACACACGATACGCATTTCAAGGTGTCTGGGCCGATCGTGCATCAGCTGATCGTCAACTTCGCCCACGACTGGTATTTCACCACTCAGGAAAAACTCGGTGGGCAAGCCTGGTTCCCAAAGGTTCTCCCAGAATTTGCAGAGCCTGGTGTGCCGTTACGTTGTGTGCCATCCGGACCGGATAGTACGCTGGGCAATACGCATAATGTCTTGCTGGGTGCACTCTCAATTGCACAGCATCACGTCCGCATTCAGTCGCCATATTTTTTACCGGATCTGCAATTGATTGCCGCCTTGTCGACCGCAGCCCGCAGAGGCGTAATCGTTGACGTTGTGATTCCAGGGTCAAACAATCTGAAGTTGGTCAATGCTGCGATGTCAGCCCAGCTCGACCAGATGATCCAGACAGGCTGCCGGATCTGGCGCGCCTCTGGCACGTTTGATCATTCAAAACTGTTTACTGTGGATGCGGCCTGGTCCTATATTGGGTCTTCGAATATCGACCCACGCAGTCTGCGCCTGAATTTTGAACTGGATATTGAGGTCTATGACAAGAATCTGGCCGCGCAGCTCGACGCGCGGATTGATGCCTCGATTGCTACGGCTCAGCGCATTACACTGGCATCTTTATACCGGCAGCCTTTCTGGGTCAGGCTGCGCAACAAGATGGTGTGGCTCGCCTCGCCTTATCTCTAAGTCTAGTTGTCACCGAACACCATGCAGACGGGGCTTGCGCAATGGACAGGCGCACCCGCTGCACTAAGCGGATCCGCCGGATCGTCAACCTTTACGTCGAAGGGCACCATCGTGTCATGTGTCTCGTTTAAGACCCAGAGCACCTGTGCATTCGGACTCAAGGTCATAAAGCGTGGCGTCTGACCAAGTGATGACTGTGCGCGGACGAACTTCAGTTGCCCGGTCCGGGGGTCGATGCGCATGACCGTGACACTGTCATGACCCCGGTTGGAGCAAAACAGCCACCGACCGTTCGGATGAACCAGAATGGCTGAAGCCCGGCTGTCCCCTGTGTACGTATCAGGCAGAGCGCTCAGGACTTGCAGCGCTGTCAGCGTGCCCTGTTTCGGGTCAAAACGGTAGGTGCCAACCGTCGAATCCAGCTCGTTGATCACGTAGGCAGCATCCAGTGCTGGATGAAACGCGATGTGACGCGGCCCAGCTGTCTCGCGTGTAACAACAGAAGCGGGCTCACAGGGATGAAGTTTGCCGTCTTTGAAGCGAAAACTGAAAATCCGGTTTAACCCCTTGTCAGGAACCACCACGAAATTTCCCGAAGGATCAAAAGCGTTGAAGTGCGGTTTGGCAAATTGCTGCTCGATACGGTGCGGACCGAGTTCGCCCTGCAAGGTCTCAAGCTGATTGACCCTAGCCAGGGTGCCGTCTTGCAGGACAGGCAACACGGCGAGCGTACTGCTCCAGTGATTCGAGATCACCAGGAACTGTTCGCTTGGATCCAGTGCCAGATGGACTGGGTTCGTGCCCTCGCAGTCCTGTTGCTGCATGAGCGAAATTTTACCGCTGTCACGGTCCACGCTCAGAGTGCTGACCTGGTGCCCGTCACCATGGACCGTATAGAGTC
>CANBUF010000268.1 GCA_947372575.1 Alcaligenaceae bacterium
GACCGCCATGACGGATGGGTGCTTATAGAGAACGTCCTCGATCTCGATGCTGGAGATGTTTTCGCCCCCAGAAATAATCACGTCTTTGCTGCGATCCTTGATCTTGATATAGCCGTCGGGCCAGCGCACACCCAGGTCACCGGTGTGGAACCACCCGCCGGCGAAGGCCGTGGCGGTCGCCTCAGGGTTACGCAGATAGCCTTTCATGCAGATATTGCCGCGTACCGCGATCTCACCAATGGTCTCGCCATCACGCGGGACGGGGAGGTTTGTCTCTGGATCGATTACGTCGGCATCAGCCTGGAGGTGATAGCGCACACCTTGCCTTGCGTGATAAACGGCACGCTCAGCAGCGGGGAGGCTTTCCCACTCGGCCTGAGGCGCACAAATCGTGCAGGGGCCATAGGTCTCGGTCAGGCCATAGACGTGGGTCAGAGTAATCCCAAGCGACTCCATACTCTCGAGCAGGGTGGCCGAGGGGGCCGCGCCTGCGACCATAGCCTGGACACGGGTGTTGTTGCGCTTGTGCTCTGACATACCCATTTCTTTGAGGGCGTCAGGGGCATTGACCAGCATGCTGTGTACGATCGGGGCGCCACAGAAATGCGTCACACCGTAGTCGTGAATCGCACCATAGACGCCTTCGGCGGTGACTTTACGCAAGCAAACGTTCACGCCAGCACGGGCCGCCACCGTCCACGCAAAGCACCAGCCATTGCAATGAAACATTGGAAGGGTCCAGAGATAGACTGGGTGCGAGGGGAGATCCCACTCTAGAATATTACTGATGGCATTGAGATAGGCACCGCGGTGGTGATAGACCACACCTTTGGGCTCACCTGTCGTGCCTGAGGTGTAATTGAGCGACATGGAGTCCCACTCGTCACCTTCGAACACAATTGGTGCTGAAGACGACTGCGCCAGCAACGCCTCGTACTCGTAGGAGCCAAAGCGCTCGCCATGACCCTGATACTCGCTGTCGTCCACATCAATCACGATGGGTTTGACTGAGGCATTGAGAATCGCTTCTTTCATGACCTTGGAGAATTCACGGTCCACGATCACGACCTTAGCCTCGGAGTGATTGAGCATATAGGTCAGACTCGGCGCATCAAGACGGGTATTGAGGGTACTCAGCACCGCGCCAATCACCGGCACACCAAAATGGCATTCCACCATTTCGGGGGTGTTAGCGAGCATGACCGTGACGGTATCGCCCTGTTGGACACCCAGGCCGCGCAGTGCGTGGCCAAGCTGCATGCTGCGCGAATAGGTCTGGATCCAGTTGCGCCGGATCTTGCCATGGATCACCGCCAGGCGCTCAGGATAGACATCGGCCGCGCGGCGCATGAAATCAACAGGCGTGAGCGCTGCGTAGTTGGCGGCGTTCTTTGGGAGATCCGTGTCTTGAATGCTCATAGGGTGTCTCTTTTAATCTATCGTTTGTCTGGTCGGTCATTGGACGCTAAATAACTTGCAGCGGGCTGACTAAACACCAAGCCCTCTCTCGCATGACCTCACGCTTTTTGTAACATGGCCTCGTAGTCTGCGTAAACTCTGAAGGCAATGCCATGCTCCTCGGACAAGCGCTGCTCAAAGGCACGAATCTGGGGGGTAATCCCGGCACCGCGAAAGCCACCGCGCAGCGCGCCTTGCTCGACATCCTTGTAAGTCGCACGCCAGCTATCGGGCAGGGCTTGGGCCTGCGGCAACGAGAGCCAGAGACGCAGGAGGTGTCTGCGTTTTTCGGGTTCTTCGAAGTCTTCGTATTCGGTGCGGGCATGCAGATTCACATGATTATTCAAAAACTGAAAATCGCCCCGCTGCAAATACATGTGATAACGAATGTCTTCACGCCCAAGTAATTCGTCAAACAGATCCATGGCCTCGTTTTGTTGCGCGGTGAGACGGGGTAACTCGGGGAAGGTCAGCTGCGCACCGTTGATGTGGTTACGGATATGACGGCAAGCAAAGCGGCCGTCTTTAAATCCGACGATCGATGCCTGGTAATAAGGGGGCTCCTCAGGTGCGTGCTCACCCTGGCGGCCAAAATAAAAGGGTTGCTGGAGCAATTCGGCCAGCTCCGGACGCAATCTTTTTAATTCATTAAAAGCGTGTAATGAACTTGAGATCAGGCTCGAGCCACCACTTTTAGCGGTCTGCAGGCACATGAGCCCCACGATGTCGCTGCCATCCGCATGAAAATCCAGTTTGGAATTAGTGTTGTATCCGCGTCCTGTGCCGCCTCGATACTGACCACCGTCATCGCGCACATTTGATACAAAATGACTCGGTTTGCCTTGCGGACGCGGCACGCCACAGCGCAAACCCATGCACCAGAATAACGTGCGCATGTCAGCGACAGACCAACGCTCAACGGGAAATCCTCTAACCAGACAGGCGCCGTAGCCGGACTGTGTCCCGTCAATAATGCGCTTGAGGAGTGCGTCTATCGCCGGCGTAGATGGAAAGTCGGACGCCGAGAGTTCAAACTCTGTGCGACCGGTCGCTAAGACGTGTCGCAACGAGGCTTCGAGATCCTGGATTTCGGTCTCGGTCAGGTGATGAATCCAGGAGGAATCATTTTCAAGATCCTTACGCACCCAGGGACGTGGTGCAGGCATTTGTGTAGCGGACATATCGGCTCCTAGTCGCCTTGCAAATTGATCTTTTTGGCCAGCGCCTGCAAAAACGCGGCATCTTTTTTAACCTGCGCATTAAAGGCATCGACTGAGTTTGCAACAGGTGTTGCCGCCTGCTCAGCCAGCGTGGCCTTCATCTCGGGGGTCATCGCGACTTGGTAGACGGCTTGCTGCATAGCGACCAGGCGATCCATCGGTGTCTTGGCCGGCGCATAGAGGCTGTAGGACATGGTGATATCAAAGTCCTTGAGACCGGATTCCATCATGGTGGGCACATTGGGCAGCGCCGAAGACCGCGTCGCACTGGTCACGGCAAGCGGTGTCAAGCGTCCGCCATCCAGAAAACTCTTGGCCGTCAAAATGCTGGTCACACCTACGGTGGTCACGCCTGCCACGACATCGGTCATGAGGGGGGCACCACCCTTATATGAGACGCTGACCATATCGAGCTTTTCAGCATTGGCATACATAGCGCCCACCAGTTTGGTCATGTTCTCTGAACTCCCGTAGGAGTAAGTCGCGGGTTTGGCGCGCATCGCCTGCGTGAATTCGGTCAGGGTTTTGGCAGGAAACTCAGAGGACGTGACAAACACGAGCGGCGACTGGGCCACCATCGTGACACCGATCAGATCTTTGAACGTGTCATAGGGCATGCTTTTGGTCAACACAGGGTTTAAAAGGTGGGTCGCCACCACAAGGACGTAGGTGTGGCCATCGGGTTCGGACTTGGCCACCAGATCTGTGCCGATAATGCCATTGGCACCGGCCTTATTCTCAACAATGACGCTTTGTTTGAGGATGGGCGCCAGGCCTTGGGCGAGTTTGCGCGCAATGATGTCGGTCCCGCCTCCGGCAGAATATGGCACGATGATGCGTATGGTTTTGCTGGGAAAACCGCCGCTTTGGGCCAGCGCCTGCATCGCGGTACACATGCCCACCAAAGAAAGGAGCCCGGCGGTAAAGATGCGCGCCCTGAAATTCAATTGTTTGTTCAAGTCTGTCTCCTCGAATATTTTTTTAAATTTTTATCGTCGCGTTTTTTAATACGCTGTGCGTCCATATTAAGTGAAGTTAGGACATGAAGGGGAACTTTGCCTCGCGAGACGGCCTAGAGCTGAAGGCAGGGTTTTGCATCCGTCAATACCCTCTGGTTTGAGCGGTGCTATTCTGTAGATTCCTAGTGTTAACCCGCACAGGGTTTAACCCGCATACGATTCGGGGCTTG
>CANBUF010000269.1 GCA_947372575.1 Alcaligenaceae bacterium
CGACGACGTGGATCAAAGGCATCACGTACCGCATCAGAAAACAGGTGGGCAGACAAGACAAGAGCCAGCATAAAGACAAAGGCGGCCAGCAGATTCCACCAGACCATTGGATCGCGTGACATTTCCAGGCGCGACTTTTCAATCATCGAACCAAAAGAATTCATGGTCGGATCGACACCAATGCCCAGATAAGACAGGACAGCCTCATAGAGGACCAGACCAGAGAACTCCAGCACCACAGTAATCAAGATAATGTGCATCACATTGGGCACGAGATGCCTGGCCATGATGCGCCAGTGCGAGATCCCAAACGCACGCGCAGCCTGCACATACTCGAGTTCGCGTAATTTAAGTGCCTCGGCACGTAGCAGACGACACAAGCCTGCCCACCCTGTCAGGCCCAGAATCATGCACAGCAGAAAAAGTCGCAGATCTGCCCGCTGCGCAGCCGTCGGAAACAGAGTGGGATTGTTATCGATATACACCTGCATCATCAGGACGCACGCTGCGATCAACAAGACCCCTGGAATCGATGTGAGTGTGGTGTAGACATACTGAATCACATCATCGATCCAGCCTTTGAAATATCCCGCTGCGATCCCTAACATCATCGCAGGCGGGAGCATGGCGACCGTAGTCAGGCTGCCAATCACCCAGGCCGTGCGGATGCTCTTAAGTGCTTGCCACAGGACATCATTACCCGTGCGATCAGTCCCCAGCACATGATAGCCAGAGGCCAAACCCATCACGCCTCCGAGCACAAGCGACATGAGCAACACGGTTAGCAACATTGCACGCCAGGGCAGCTCTGTTTCGCCTTGAATAATCTGCGATGCTAGTCGGCGCATCGTGTTTGCTGGCTGCGAGCGAACTTGTACTTGCGTGTGATGTTGCGTGTGATACTGCTTCAGGGACGGATTTTCTGTCAAAGACTCAACGTGGAGTGAATCTTTGCGCGGGCGGATCATGATCAAGAAGATCACGAACACCATAAGCAGCCCTGACACTAAACCACCGCACAATCCCATACCCAGTCGGGTCAGGACATCGCCGCTCCACTGCTGGTCGGGCTGAGACAGATGCTTGCCACCAAAACGCAAACGCGGGAAGTCCCGGGTCGGCTCGCCTCCATCCTGCAGGATCGACTCTTTGGTGAACTGAAGCCAGGCAAGGGGTGAAGAATAGGTCTTCTCAGGCTGAACAAAAGCCGTGTCTTCGAGTAAAGCATCGAGTAACGAAACGACTTTGGGTGCATAGACCGGTGCAGCATTTGCAGCTGCACCCGCCGCAGGTGGCAGTCGCGGCTGGTAGTGCAAACTATCCAGTAGTCCAATCATCACAAAGGCGAGCAACACCACAGCAGAGCACATGGCGGGTGCGCTACGCGCCACCCGACTCCAGGTCGCACGCAAGGTCCTTGTGCGCGCGACGTACCAGGCATAACCAATGACCGCTGCCAGCAAGGCAAACAATGCAACATCAGTCCAGAGGAAAATAATCTTTGGCATAGTGGCTACTCGAAGCGCACGCGCGGATCCGCGAGTGTGTAGGAAATATCAGCCAGAATCAGGCCAACGATATACAGTGCAGAACCCAGAAAAACCATCGCACGCACCACAGAGAAATCCTGGCTGCTGATCGCATCGATCGTATAGCTCCCCAGACCAGGGATACCAAAGAAGGACTCGGCAATGAGGCTACCCATAAAGAGCAGCGGTAATGCCGAAACAGTCCCAGTCAAGATCGGCAGCATGGCATTGCGCAATACGTGACGAAACAACACCACACGTTCACTCAGACCCTTAGCACGCGCGGTACGCACGTAGTCCTTGCTGATCTCTTCGAGAAAAAGGCTACGATAAAAACGTGCTTCGGGTCCTAATCTGCCCACGATCGCGACCACGATAGGCAAGGCCAGGAATTTGATCATGTCCCAGCCACCCGCAAAACCTGAATAGGGAACAAGCCTGAGAAGCTTTGAAAACAGCCATTGTCCGGCAATGATGTAAAACAGGCTCGAGATCGATAGCATCACGACACACAACACGACGCCCCAGAAATCAAGCCGCGTGGTTCGAAAGAACACCAGCATCAACGAAAACGCCACACTTGCCACCAGACCTAAAGCAAAAGTCGGTAAGGCCAACGCGAGACTCGGCCCCATGCGTGCGCTAATTTCTCGTCCGATATCTCGCCCCCCATCCGAGGCGCCAAAATCAAAGGTCAGCAAGGGAATTGAGCGTTGATAAAAAATCGTGTCCGTGTATTTTTTAGCTCCTGATTCGCTTGTGTTCAAAAAAAGTGGTTTGTCATAGCCTCGCTCGACTTTCCATTTTTCAATCGCATCTGTACTGACGCGCTGACCACCGATGGCAAGCCTCGCCATATCGTCAGGTGTATTGACCGCAAAGAACAAGATGAAGGTAAACAGATTGACCCCAATCAGGATCCATACGCCGTACAGGAGGCGACGCAAGACGTAACCGATCATCGCGGCTCTCCTGAGGATGCATGACCAAATGCGGTTTGTTGATCTTGCTTACGTATCGCACGCCAGGCTGGCCAGATGACCAATCCAAGTAACAAGATCAATAGTCCAATAGGCCACCATACTGGCGGATTCCATTCCCGGATTTTTTGCTCGCGCAAAACAGGATCGACCTTCATGTATTGCAGCGTATTGCGCACCATCTGTGTCGGTTTAGCATTGCCAACCCACTGCTGAAAAGCTCCCCCTGATTTAGGGAACATGCCAAACATCCAGGGCGCATCCTCTTGGAGAATATGCGTCATCTCCACAATCACCTGCTCTTTTTCTGGGCCATCAGGCAGATCACGCATTTTTTCAAATAATGCATCGTACGCAAGGTTTGCATAATTTGAGGCGTTTTCACCCCCCTTCTCTGCCTTGACGTTGGGTCCATATAGCAAGAAGAGAAAGTTTTCGGCATCGGGGTAGTCCGCGACCCAACCCCATAAATACATCTGCGCCACACCACGGGCCATTTTTTCCTGAAAGCGGTTGTAGTCTGTTGCGCGGATATCCATCTGCACACCAATCTGGGCGAATTGCCGGCGCATCCAATCAAGTGCCGGACTCGACCCACCTGCGCCACCCATTGCATCAAAATGCAGGACCAGCGGCTCACCAGTCACGGCGTCTCGACCATCCGGATACCCCGCCTCAGCAAGTAAACGTCGGGCTTCATCGAGTGACTTGCGCACCGCCTTGCCGTCTTTCACGTCATATACAACGCGATTAATACCATCCGGGCCAGGCTGATAGCCAAGCACACCTGGTGGCACGGGACCGTAGGCAACCTGGGCTTGATCATTCTCAAAAATCGCGACGTAATCTTCCCAGTTAAAGGCAATGCTCAAGGCCTGACGCAACTTGCGGTTGCGCACTTGCTGCTCAGGCGTATCACCCTGACCTACGACGGGATCTTTCCAGTTAAAGCCGAAATACTGCGACTGTGCTTCGACGGTCGTCGGCAACTGGATACCATGCTTCGCATAGAGTGCCGCCTTTTCGGTCGAGTCACTTGCTGCCACGAGCATCGCCACACCCGTATCGCCCCGATCCACCTGAGGAATATCGTAATAGCCCTGCATGAACTTGCCTTGCAGTGGAATACTTTCCTTTTCCATGTTGAAGACAATGCGGTCGATAAAGGGCGTCATCTTGCCGCAGTCAACGAGTAAGCCTGCAGCACGATCGCCTGGTTCACCCTCGCACGGATAAGGCTCTCCTCTAAAGTTTGGATTGCGTTCGAGCACGTGACGACGATTTTGAATAGACTCCCCCAGCATATAAGGGCCCGTGCCGACCGGCCAGTTATTCAGGGAGAGATTTTGCT
>CANBUF010000270.1 GCA_947372575.1 Alcaligenaceae bacterium
CAATGATCGCTGTCGATACGATGTGGTACGGTGCGAATAATCAGTGCGGTGCAGTATGTCTGTCTTCCTCCAATGCGTCACTCTCCCAAAAGCCTCTCACAACGTTCCAGCTTGGGCCTGTTTACAAAATTAATGACATTTTTACAGTCGGAGCCAGTTATTTTTATATAACCGGGGGCGGGACCAGTATCAACTCTACTAATCAAAATAATGTAGTGAACACGCAGAGGTTTTTACTGAGCGCTCAGGCCCACACCGCAATTGGCCGATTTACGCTTCAATATGGCCGTGATATAGATGTCGCAAATGGTTTTTTTTCAGAGCAAACTTTTGGCAATCAGGTATTTGACAGTGTTTTAATCGAATGGCCTAACGCTTTAAATTGAATGGTCTAGCGCATCAAAGTTACAAAATAGGTCTCAAAATGACGTATAAATGAAAAAAACATTTATAAGCATTATTCGAGACAAAAATGACAA
This sequence comes from Alcaligenaceae bacterium, assembly GCA_947372575.1. The sequence goes on from CANBUF010000270.1 coordinate 480, forward strand.
CACAACACAACAGTCTTCTCAAACCTCTGACGGTGTCAGGTTTAAATTTAGACAATACCGTTTCTCATGCCATTGTTCGTGCGCTCAAGCGCCATGGCGTCGAGCTCACATTTGGCCAAAGTCTGCCCTCCATGCTGCATCTGGCCGCAGAGCAAGCCGGTATGAAACAAATCGCTTACCGCACTGAAAATGCGGGTGGCTATATGGCGGATGCCTATGCAAGGGTTTCAGGTAAACCTGCGATCGTGACTGCACAAAATGGCCCTGCCGCAGCGCTGCTCGTTGCTCCACTTGCTGAGGCACTGAAAGCCTCAATTCCTGTCATCGCTCTTGTCCAAGATGTCAGTCGCTTACAAAATGACAAAAATGCATTTCAAGATCTCGATCATATTGGTTTGTTTTCGTCCGTGACTAAATGGGTCAGACGAGTAGGGGATGCGAGTCGTGTCGATGACTATATTGATCAGGCTTTTGCGATGGCTTGCTCTGGGCGACCTGGACCAGTCGTATTGTTATTGCCGAGTGATTTACTGGTTGAGCCCGCAGTGCCCTCTGTACGCAAAGCAAATCTGGGACACTTTCCTCTGGATCCGACTGTTGCGCCAGCCGATGCGATTGCTCAGGTGGCCATGATTCTTGCCCAGGCCGATCGCCCCATCGTGATTGCAGGAGGGGGCGTGCATCTTTCACACGGCTCTATGTCGCTCACAGCGCTGATGGATCAGGCACATCTGCCTGTCGCTACAACGGTCATGGGTAAAGGTAGCGTAGATGAGCATCATCCATTAGCGGTAGGTGTCGTCGGCTATTTCATGGGACCCAATGGGGCAACACGCTATCAGCGCAAACTGGTCGCCGAAGCGGATGTCGTGTTGTTGATCGGTAATCGCACTAATCAAAATGGCACAGACTCCTGGCAACTTTATCCAAAAAATGCACACTTCATTCATATCGATATCGATGGGACCGAGGTCGGTCGCAACTACGAGTGCACGCGCTTAGTGGGAGATGCCAGACTGACACTTGAGGCGTTGACAAACGCTCTTACGCAATGCGACCTGACAAAGCGTCGTGCGCAGCGGGCTGTACTTGAATCTAGTATCCAGGCCGCACGCGAGCATTATCTGAAAGAATCAGCCGCTGTCAGACTATCAGAGCAGCAGCCGATACGGCCCGAGCGCATCATGCACGAATTGCAGCAGCGTTTGACTCCAGACTCCATCGTGGTGGCCGATGCGAGTTATTCCTCCATCTGGATAGCCAATTGCCTGACGGCTCTTAAGTGCGGCATGCGTTTTATTACGCCGCGAGGTTTGGCAGGTCTGGGCTGGGGCTTTCCGATGGCGCTTGGCGCCAAGGTGGCTCAGCCTTCATCAGAGGTTTTTTGTCTTGCAGGGGACGGTGGCTTTGGTCATGTCTGGTCAGAGCTTGAAACAGCTCGGCGTATGGGTATCAAGGTCACGCTGATTCTTTTGAATAATGGCATTCTCGGCTATCAAAAGCATGCAGAGAATGTGAAGTTTGGTGATCACACTTCGGCTGTTGATTTCTATCCGGTTGATCATGCTGCGATTGCGCGCAGTTGTGGATGTGCCGGCCTGCGCGTGAGTGACCCGGCTGAATTAGGTCGCGCACTGGATGAGGCGCGTCTTAGCGACATCACAACGCTGATCGAAGTCATCACGGATCAAAACGCTTTCCCACCCATTACTTTTTACACAGCCGAGGCCTGATCGTGACAAGAAAAATTGCTCTGGTGACTGGTGCCGGTAAAGGCATTGGATTAGCAACGGCTAAAAAACTGATTGCGGATGGTAAGTTTGTCGTGCTGCTCGATAGCAAACCGATCGATATAGAAAAACTCGGACTTTCTGAAGATGATGCATTGTGTTTTAGAGGCGATGTCACCGATATGGGGTTTATGGGGCGTGTGCGTGAGCAAACCGAAGCACTGCATGGTGTGGTCAGCATCCTGGTGAATAACGCAGGGATTTCGCCAAAACGTGCAGATGGAAAGTCCAGCGGTATTCTGGATCTGACGGTTGAGGAATGGACGAGTGTTCTCAATGTGAACCTCACCTCCATTATGCGCATCAGCCAATTATTTATCCCAGGTATGCAAGCACAGGGTTTTGGCCGGATCGTCAGCGTGTCATCGCTGGCGGGACGTTCCAAGTCGGTTGTGGCGGGGCCGAGCTATATGGCTTCTAAAGCAGGTTTGCTTGGACTGACCCGTGCGATTGCATCGGAAATGGGGCCGCACGGTATTACGGCTAATTGTGTCGCACCTGGCAGGATCTTGACGGATATGGCCATGCAGGCAGGCGAGGAGGTTAACCGTCGTTATGCCGAGCAGATCCCGGTGCGCCGACTTGGCACACCCGATGAGGTGGGCGCCGCAATCGCATTTTTATGTGCTGAAACGAGTGGATTTATCAACGGTGCCACGATCGACATTAATGGTGGGTTTTTCATGTCGTAACCGGGGTTGTGTTTCAAGTTAGGAGACAAAAAATGAAAACTATATTCAAACAAAAAGTCATTGCATCATTTGAACGCATATCTTTAGCCGTTGTGGTGTCTGTGGGGGCATTGTGTTTTGCAAGCACCGCACGGGCACAGGCTTTCCCTGATCGTGAAATCAATTTGATTGTCAATTACGGCGCGGGCGGTAATACCGATGTCGCCACGCGCGCCCTTGGTCAGGGGATGGAAAAGGTACTCGGTAAACCTGTTGTGATTCAAAACAAGCCTGGGGCACTAGGTACCTTGACGCCTGCGTACATCGCGCGTCAAAAACCAGATGGCTATCAGGTTGGGGTGGTGACGTATTCGACAGTCGCTATCATGCCGCATCTAATGGATCTGACCTATACGATCAAGGATTTCGAATTTGTGGCGGGTTATGGCCGTTTTCGTTACGGTATGGTGGTTGCTGCAGATTCACCCTATAAGACTGTCGCTGATTTAGTCAAAGCAGCGAAGGAGGGGAAAGGATTGTTTTTTGGAACGACTTCGGCACCAAACAACTTAGCTGTGCTGGAATTGGGCCGGTTAACAGGCGGGAAGTTCGAACAAATCTCCTATAAGTCGGGTGCTGAGACGGTGACAGCTTTGCTGAGTGGCAACGTGAGCGTGATCGTACAAAACCCCTCGGATGTGATTCCTCATATCCAGAGCGGCAAACTCAGGATGCTGGCCTCGGCGAGTCCGATGCGCTGGCCTGAGTATCCTGAGGTTTTGACCATGAAGGAGCAGGGCTTCGAAGTCGAGATAGATTCCTGGCTAGGTTTGGCTGTTCCCAGGGGGACTGCAATAGGATCGGTGGCGATACTACAAAACGCAGTACTC
>CANBUF010000271.1 GCA_947372575.1 Alcaligenaceae bacterium
CGATATCTTGCTTGAGGTGACAACTGCAACAGGCGCCACTCAAGTTCAGTCCAGCTACCTGGTTCTGCTACCCGAGACATTCGTGCGCGAAGGTAAGCTGCAATCCTCAGATCGCTTCAAAGTTGGGCGCGGAGATACGCTTTTTTCAATCGCGCAGCGCCATGCCGTGCCGGGCACCAATATCTATCAGATGTTATGGGCTTTGTACGAGACGAATCCCGATGCCTTTATTGGCAACAATATGAATTTACTGCGTGCGGGCGCAGCTATCAAGATTCCTGATGCGCAAACTGTGCGCGCAGTCGATATACGCACCGCACGTGAAATGTTTCAAAAACATCTTTCGGCGTTTAATCAGCGTCGTGGAGTCCATGCTGGGCGCGCAGCACCTAAAGTTGAAACGGGTTCTACGCAATCGGGTGCCGTCACCCCAGCCGCCCCGGCACCTGTTGCGGGCGAGACTGTTGATCAGCTACGCCTGAGCGCAGCGAGCCAGGAAGAACAGAATGCTGACGCAAAAGTCGCTGCAACCAAAGAGATCGCTGAACTGCAGTCACGCATTGATGCACTTCAGCAGAACGTCAGGCAATTAAAAGAGATTGCAGGTGAAACTACCGTAACACCCGCAGACTCTGTGAACGTTGAAAACTCGGGCAATTCTGTGACGCATGCTAATGGTCCAGATTCAAACTCGAGCACAGATGCAAAGAGTGCTCTAGAAATTTCGACAAATACACCCGTAAACCCCACTGTAAACACAGAAACTGCAGTGTCTGCGCCTGTCGATATTCCCGCTATACCTCGCTCAGACAAGCCTGCAGACCAAGCTGATAAATCGGCGCCTGCGGCTAATATTCTTGAGCGGCTCACTTCGCTGCTGGCAGAAAACATACTCGCTGTCCTGACGGCTGTGCTTGCGTTATCCGCCCTGGTAATTGCGTGGATGCTGCGACGTGCGGGAGAACGCAGAGACGAGGAGTCTGATGATCTGGATGCTCAGTCTTCTATGCCGCCAGCGCTTCAGTCGGACTTTGATAAAAAACTGAATGCAATTAGCCTGTCCCTTGATGATGATGAGCCCTTGGCAGATGAGCCTGGTTCGATCATTTCCAAGAAACCCTGACTTTATCCAGCGCTGGACTTTATGGCTCGTGTTGCACTTGGAATTTCGTATGACGGGCGACCCTGGCAAGGATGGCAGACACAACCACATCGTCAGACAGTGCAGGACGTTCTCGAAAGCGCGATTGCAAGGTTCTTGACCGTACCGGTTCATACTTTTTGTGCTGGCAGGACGGACACAGGCGTGCATGCTTTTGCGCAGGTTGTGCATCTCGATTGTGAAATAGACCGGACCGAGGCATCGTGGGTACGCGGCGTCAATGCCCATTTGCCCGATACGATTTCAGTTCAATGGGCAAAAATTGTCCCAGATACGTTTCACGCTAGATTTTCAGCGACTTCGCGTGCCTATACCTATGCCATTCTCAATACGCAGGTCAGGCAACCACTTTGGGCAGGGCGCGCGGGATGGGTATTCCAGCCCCTGAATATGGAGGCAATGAACGAGGCTGCTCAGAGCCTGATCGGAGAACACGATTTTAGTAGTTTTCGATCCTCGCAATGCCAGGCAAAGTCTCCAGTTCGCACGATGTCGAACATTACCATGGTGCAACAACAATCACTTATTTTTATATCGTTAAGTGCGAATGCATTTTTGCATCACATGGTTCGTAATATTGTCGGTGCATTGATTCAAGTGGGGCAGGGGCGAGAGTCCATCACTTACCTCGACCATTTGCTGAATGTGCGCGATCGCACGCAAGGCGCACCAACGTTTTCGCCAGATGGTCTCTATTTGACGGATGTGACATATCCTGGCTTTGATCTACCCAGCGTCGAAGCCAATTATTTAGGTTACATGCAAACTGCACAATAAGCTCGCAATGCGTCTGATGATCCTGAGAGTATAAAAATGAATTTAGCAAGAACCCGTATCAAAATTTGTGGCCTGACGCGTATCGAGGATATTCATCGCGCACTCGAACTCGGTGCGGATGCCCTGGGTTTTGTTTTTTATCCTCCAAGCAAAAGATTCGTCAGACCCGAGCATGCGGCTAAACTATGTGTCGCGCTGCCGGCTTTTGTCAGTAAGGTTGCATTGTTTGTCAATGCAGACACATCCTTTGTTCAAGAAGTGATTCGAACATTGTGTCCTTCGCTATTGCAGTTCCATGGTGACGAGTCACCTGAAGAATGTGCGGCATTCGGTGTGCCATACCTCAAGGCCTTCCGGGTAGGAGCACCAGGCCTGGAAACACCCGAATCACTCGCCAAGCACTGTGGACGGTTTTCAAGCGCGGCTGGCTGGTTGTTTGACAGCTATACCGCAGTCTACGGCGGGAGTGGGCAGGCCTTTGATTACAGCGTATTGTCCGGGATTATGGAGCTCGGCGACCAGGCCCGGCCATGCATTGTTTCAGGTGGCTTGACTGCGGCGAGCGTTGGCCAGGCCATTCTATCCCTACATCCTTGGGCGGTAGATGTCAGCAGTGGGGTTGAGGATGCGCCAGGAATCAAGTCCCCAGAAAGGATGCAAGCATTCGTTTTGGCAGTCCATCAAGCCGATTGCTCGAGTCCTTTTGACAGAAAGGTATGATTACCGATATACTTACGTTCTTTGCAGGCGGTTAGCTCAGCTGGTTAGAGCGCCACGTTGACATCGTGGAGGTCGCTGGTTCGATTCCAGTACCGCCTACCAGAATTCTCAGTTTGGTAGGCCAAGCAGTCCATAAAAACCCGCCCTTGTGCGGGTTTTTTATTGTCCGTATTTTGTTTCGCTAAACTTGTTCAGTGAATCCTTTCTTGGATGGTCGCCTTGCCATGAATGCGCAAAATATCCAGCCCCCCTTGTCTGAACCCGCTCAGTACAGTGCTGACCTGCAAAGCAAGGGCTTTGCCGTGCTGAGCGCCAAAGCAGTTTGCGAGCTGGCAGGGGTGAGTTTGCATGCGTTGCAGCAGCTCGAGCCGAGTTGGGATGACTTGCCAGCAGACCAGTATCTCAAAGATGGTGGTCGTTACCGTCGTCGCCGGCATGCCAGTTATAAAGTCTCCGGGCAGCATGTCGACGCTGTCGCGTACCGGGCACACTGGCAGCCAGTTTCGTACAACGCATTGCATGGTGGTATGCAGCGCTGGTTTGAGCCGATTGACCCTGCTGTGTCAACCTGCGTTGCCTGGAATGCCTTGTTAATTTTTTTGGCAAAGGTTGCCAGTGCGCTTTCAGCCTCCCAGACCTGGTACACCGAGGCGCATCAGTTTAGGATTGATACGACAGACGGGATCGGTCGGCCAACACCAGAAGGTGCGCACAGGGATGGTGTGAGCCTGGTCGCAGTGTTTCTGGTGGGTCGTCACGGCATAAAAGGTGGTGAGACGCGTGTCTTTGAGATGAGCAGCTCCTTTGGTCAGCGCTTTACCTTAAGCGAGCCCTGGTCACTGATGCTCCTGAACGATGAGCGGGTCATTCATGAAACAACTCCCATTCAACCTGAGGGGGAGGCAGGATGGCGTGACACGCTGGTGATTACACTACGTGCGAATGCCTTCATGGATGCCCCGTCAAATGAATACAACGAGATGACTTGATGATTGAGCAATAATGTCCGTTGAAATACGTAGAACTTTACGCTTTGAGTATTGAATATTCATTGAGGACATATCGTGATTCATTTAAATACCGTTCATTCCATACTCAAAGCACTCGACGTTCACGCGCCGATCAGTCACCAGGCTCCCAGCCTGGCTGTAC